>CAZDLO010000149.1:0-7289 GCA_964506325.1 uncultured Tangfeifania sp. | reverse complement strand
CAAGCTAATTGAGAAATACCGGGATTAATATTTTCCGTAGAAGTTTAGACTTCGTCTGACAGTAGGGATATTTTCATTTAGGGTGATTTGTGGTAGCGACGACCTAAGCTGACAGTCAGGTTAAGTCATAACTAATACATTCCTATAATATTTGGATGTAACCAAAATGTGCTTTACTTTAGGCATAAAGTAAGATTGCCAAACGATATACTAAGCCATGTCTTTCCTGGATTCTGGGGGAGGTGGGGTAAACAAAACTTTTAAAATAACAACTGTATCAAATGGAATCTAAGAAATCCTTGAATAATTACGATTTTTTTCTAGACGAAATTAGTTTAATCATAAAGCCGGAAGTCCAACCTATTATAACTGAACTAAGAGGCACAAGACCTTGGGATTTAGTCAATATTGCAAGTGAATTCAAATATTCAGGAGGGAAAAGGGGATTAATATGGAGTATCTTTATTTCCAAAGCCCTCAATAATTTCGATTTCATTAATTTGTAGATTGTTTGATACTTACATTGCATCTGTTTTATTAGTTGTACAATATTTTCGTAACCATTACTATCATAACCTCAAACTATCGTACACGTCCATTATCTCTTTTTCCCGAATTCCGAGATATTTCCTAGTTACGAGAGGTGATGAGTGCGAAAAACATTCCATGAGAAGTATTATTGCTTCGTTTGAAAAGTTGTTTAACCGTAGTACACGGTTGCCTAGGGTTTTTCGGAACAGGTGGCTACTTGCGTTCCCTTCCAAGACAATATTATACCGTTTCAGGATTTCTTTCAGCTTGACATTGACATAACTCTTGTCAATTGGTTTGGTCCCATATTTATTCAGGAAAATGTACTGGTCGGTGGAAGTTACCACCATTCTCACCTTCACACGTTCGACAATTTGTCTCAGGTCAGGATTGATTTTGATCCGCCGGATTTTTTTTGTCTTCTGTTCTTCAATGGTAAGAATGTCTATCCCCTCAAATTGCAAAATTCGGTCAAATTGACCATAATCTGCTGGAGAACATGTTTTCCTTTAATTTGTTAATTGTTAAGGATTTAAACTATTTGACTAAAATCGGCAGAAGGTGGTCTGGTTTACCGCTTTCTCTAGGATAGTAACTGGAATAGTAAACGAGTGTAAAATTTACTACGAAGTGATAGATGAGAGTAAATAATCATTAAATTTACCTTCGTTATTTTTACAAGTGTAAAATTTACCTTTGAGCCATGACCAATTTCCAAAAAGATATTCCTTTCAATGATCTGCCGCTACTTCCACCAAAAGTAGAACTGCAAACAAAAAAAGTTTTACTAAAAACAATCTCTGCAAGCAGGGCCCTGGCACAGCTAAACGGAGCAATGCTAAATCTCCCAAATCCTCGGTTGTTCCTTGACTCCATTCATTTACGAGAAGCCAAGGCAAGCTCGGAAATTGAAAATATCATCACCACCAACGATGATCTCTACAAATCCGTTGTTGCAGAGAAAAAGGTTGAAAACCCGGCCACAAAAGAAGTATTAAGTTACAAGGAAGCACTTTGGTATGGGCTTGAAAGATTGGAATCCAGGCCTTTTATAACTACGAACCTATGCATCGAAATAGCTCAGTGCATCAAACAGAATACTTCCGGCATCAGGGTTACACCTGGTACAACACTGGCCAACAACCAGGGGGAAGTAATATATACGCCTCCCACAGGAGAAGGCATCATCCGGGAGAAACTTGCCAATTTAGAAAAGTTTATCAATCAGGATGACTCATTAGACCCATTGATAAAAATGGCATTAATGCACTATCAATTTGAAGCAATACACCCCTTTGCAGATGGGAATGGCCGGACCGGAAGGATTCTTCTGCTTTTGTATCTAAAAATGGAAAAGCTGCTGGATATCCCTGCCATTTATCTCAGTGAATACATCATCAGGAACAAAACTGAATACTATATCAAACTGAGGAATGTAACTGAAAAAGAGGATTGGGAAAGTTACATCCTCTACATGTTGGATATGGTTGAAACCACTGCAAGGAAAGGATTAGTAAGTTTAGAAAGAGTGATTTCCCTGATGGAAAGAATGGCAGATGAGATCAAAACCGAACTCCCCAAAGTTTATTCCAAAGACTTGATTGAAATCATTTTCAATCTTCCCTATACCAAAAGACAATTTCTTATAGAAGCTGGATTGGGAACACCCAAGACTGTTGGTAACTATCTCATCTCCTTAGAGGAAAAAGGATACCTGAAATCTGTCCGGCTTGGAAAAGAAAAATTGTATCTGAATCACAAACTGATGGAATTACTGGAAAACGATTAATTCAGGCAGGTTTAATTTTTACTTCGGTCCGGGGGTAATTTAAATTTACGTAATAATTTTCAAGTATTTACAAAACAAATGCAAATAAAAACCTCAAGAAACGGATGCCTCCCAGGGGCAAAATATAGTTCGATTAAGAAAGAAATTGAGTACATATCTACAAGTTATCCACACGCCAAGTTCTGGGTCAACAGGGCATAAATAATGATAAACAATACAAAACCCCAAAACATAACGACAAGTAGAGCAACACAGTGATAATCAATGGAATGTGATTTACGGACTACGGATCAGAAGGTTGGGGGTTCGAGTCTCTCCGGGGTCACAGATTGAAAATCAAAGAGTTACAATGAATTTTGTAACTCTTTTTTCATGGCGCCTTGCACACAATTTGCACACAACTCTTGTATTCTTCAAGTTATATATTGAAAGTTACAAGTGACTACAAAAACTGTATAAATATCCTTTATTTATTTTACTCTCAAGATAATCTTTGCCAGGTCATCCACGTCCCATTGAGGAAGTCTGTTTAAAACTAATTTTAACTGACTGTCATTTCAATATTTGCAAATATTTAATTTATCGACCAACAGGAGCTTTATCAAAATAATGCACATCATAGCTGTATTTAGCCTGATCTCCCGCTCTAAGCTTTTTAACAGTGGGGGTCATTTCCAGATTAATCTGCATTCGTTCAGGGCTCCAGAAAAGACTAATATGCTCAAAATCTCCTGAGTCAAAACGCTGTTCTACTCCAAAATTCTCCTTTTGATTAAAGAAGGCAATTGCACCCCCTTTAAGTCCTTGGTTGACTAAATCGCTTTGACCATCTTTAGGCTTAGCATTTACCCAGCCTTTGTTTACATGGATCCATTCGTCCGCCTTAACAAAAAGGCTTACTTCTTCCGGATTATCCGAACCTGATCCTGCATCATATTCAGCATGTACAAGAAAATTGAATGGCCGGGATTCCTCTGCTTTTAATGCCATTTCAAAACGAATCCCATTACCTACTAAACTGATAGTACGCTCAATCTTTGCTCCATCCACTGCTGTTAAGGCTGCTACCATTTTTGCAGGAGTCTTTTCTATTACTTTATATGCCAAAATTCCTTCAGCTTTCGGGCCATCACCCTGTTGAGCCCAATCCTCAAACCGAAAACGATCCAATGCCCTGGCAGCTTTAATCACATTACGCCCTGTCGGTTTGTAGGTCATTTCAACTACTTTTGCATTACTCTCCGGCAATACCAATACTCTCCAAAAATCATTTTCCAAAAGAACGGCTGTCATGCCAGCATAAAGTTGACGCATATGGTTCAGATAGGTATCGATTTTTGTTCCCTCATTGTCCATGCTAACATTATACTTCGCACATAATTCTGCATAGTGATCAAGAAGAGTTTCATTTGCACTTTCGAGATATGGTTTACAGAGGCCGTTCTCATACTTCAGTTCCATAGTAGCGACACTAAGTTTAGCACGATAGACACATAGACTTGCCTTTTCAACACGCTTAAACACTTTTTCGGATTGTGCCAAAGCTAACGCTTCAGTAAAATATTTTTCAATCTGCTTTACAGTTTCAGAATTCAAGCATAGAGAAGCTTCGGTACAAAAAAGAAGGGGATGCCTCTTCTCTATTTCAATCAGATTGTGATAATAAGTAAGGTAATCAATAATCGGCTGGGCAGATTCAGCATAATGCATCCGACAAAACTCCAGAGCTTCCTGCCAACTATCTCGCCCCGGTTTCCATAGGCATCGCGACATCACATAGTTGCGCAGATCACTCAATTCTGTAGAAAAACCATTTCCCGCAGCCTGCATAAATACTCCACGCCCTTTGTTATTCGCAAAATATTCTACACTTTTCCCAATACTTCGTAGGTTTGGAAAAGGAAGAAGATAAGCTTTGAAATTTGTGTTGTAATGCCATATAAAAATATTCTTTGCTATTTTATTCCAGTCATCCATGTCTTTGCAGAATTCTTGGTTCAATGCACAACCTGGATCGTCAATAGCATGAAATTCGCAACATTCTATGCTGCATAACTGGATCAACACATTGTCGCGTGCAGTGATTGTTTTTGGAGGTTTGCGCGTGTATTCGTACGCATAGGTACCTATCATTACCTCTGGATGCACTTTCCCGATGCGTTCCGCCACAGCATTTACAAAAGAAAGTGTGGCTCCTGCATGGGTTTCTTCACGAGCATCAATTGCCGCACAGGATTCACAGGTACAGTAGCTTCCATTATCCATTTGAGCGACATTAAAGTTTTTTGTCTCCGGATGTTTCTCAATAGCATCCAAAGTGGCCTTGACTACAATGTCGAGCACGTCTGGGTTTGTCATACACAACTGCGGCCCACCTCCATGTATCTCCAACACACGTCGCCCATTCACAAAAGCGTAATATTCCGGATGTTCTTTTCCATAGATATCAGGTGGTACAAGATAAGCCACATTATGGCTGACCAATTTATAACCGGTAATCCCGCCTAGCTTTTCCGGACCGCTAACCGTATTTGTTCGCAATTGCGCAGCAAAGGCAGGATTTGTATTCGTTTCACCGTAATATGACCAACGAAAAAAGAAAGACGGTATAAAGCTGTAGTTACGTCCTTTAATCCTAAAGTCCTTATTTTTCCCCTCTGCCGGATAAAACGTGTGATCGTGGGTAAGATACCGCACACCGCAATATGTCTCAAAAAACTCATAAACACCATAAAGCGTACCACGGGGACGACCGCCATAGATTGCTATCTTGTCCTCGGCAATTTCAATATTAAATCCCTCATCCCCCATTTCTTCCGTGTTGACATGCAGTCCAGAGGCTGCAACGGCATCGGCGCCTATTAGAATGCTTTTGCCGCTTTGCGAACCGGTGCTGTCAATGAGCAATTTTTTTCCGGTAAATTCTTGGAATAGCCTGATAAATTCTTCCGCCGCATACAATTCGGATTCTGTTGCCCCGGAACTGCAAAAAACACGCTCAAAAGCTGACAAGGTCGGACCATCTGCAGGTAAAGCAGCCCATTCTTTTTCTGAAACTTGTGACGATTCCTTTTGTGAACATTGAATAAATAAACTACTTGATAGAAATAGGAATATACCTATAAAGATTTTGGTCTGCACTGATTTGTTCATCATTTTTTCATTTTTATTATATAGGGCGATAATTAATCCAAGGTGATCTGAATTCGTTCTCATCCTTGATTAATTTTTTTAGCAGCTGACAGAAGCTTTATCCAGATAATGTGTTTGCCCACAATAGCTTATGGGTACATAAGTTCTGAGTAAATTTGTAAAATACAAATTTTCCGTGTGAATTAAACATAAGTGCACAAATAATTAATCTCCCATCGTAATAATTAATTCTCTCCCCCCATTCATTCCAATTTTACAATTCTTATCATGAGGAAATATTTCAAATGCAATATCCTGTATTGAACTTATGTTAAAAATCCTCTGGATCGGGATTGAATCCTGAATATAAACTCTGAATTCGTTCTGATATTTGCACCTTTCTCTTTTATAAAATGGGCTCCATATGTAATTAGGCTTAATATATTCGACCAAATTACTACCAGGGATAAGCCTGGATGCGCCGGCCAAATTGACCATTCTGCGCAATTTAAAATACCCATCTCATAAATATTTCGAATTTAATACCATATCTCAGCCAAAATGGATTCGACGATCCATGGCGGAAGGTGATTATTTCTTCGGTGTGTCCACTCATAAGTAACCAAAAACGCCAGGCCCAACTTGATCCAAGATAAGTGGCATAACTTCGACCTTTCAATCCTGAAGATATTCTATCATCATACTGTTCCAAGTAACCAGTTAAATACGTTCAGATGTTTTATTCCGTCTCGGTTTTGCGTGAATGAATCTGTTGTTAACAAATACTTTGGGTAGTTGTCATTAATTTTCTCCAATGCTCCGAATTCCTGCTCAACAGTATTTTCGGCAGTCATTTGCCAGGCAACCTGGTAGTATTCAATTTCGCCTGTTGGTGTTTTGCACACAAAGTCCACTTCATTGTTTCGGGCTGTGCCTGTCCAAACTTTGTTCCCTCTGCGTAGTAGTTCCAAATAAACAATATTTTCTAAAATGTGTCCTCTGTCTGTTATCCGCTCTTTCCCTGCTATAATATTCAGTAATCCGGCATCCACCAAATAATATTTTTCTTGTGTAGCCAGTTGTTTTTTGCCCTTCAAATCGAAACGATTTACCTTGTAAAACACAAAACTCTCCTCTAAATATCCCAGGTATTTCTCAACTGTTGCGTGATGAATGTTTTGTCCGTCTTGCTTGAGGGTTGTGGAAATATTGCCTGGTGAAAGTGCACTTCCAATATTGGAAGCTACAAATTTTGCAATGTTGGCAAAAGCACGTTTGTCGTTAATTTGGTGTCGTTGAGTGATGTCCTTTTCGATTATTGTAGCATAAATGGCTTCCAGATATTGGCAAAGGCAATCAAGATATTCTTTACTCAACGAATTTTGATTTAGGCCAGCACAGAAAACAAGAAATTCGCTCCCTCGTTTTCAGAAATGATTGCAATGCCCTATCAATTTTTTGAGGAATTCGATGAAAGAAGATACAGAAATCAGAATGAATAAAATCAAATTTCCCCCAATTATTCAGATTCAATAAATTACATTTATCTTTTGCCCCAAAACCTAAACACTCATTTTTACTTTTACGATGTAGAAATTTGCTTAAAAATTGTGGGTATAATCTGAACTCCATCCGCTGTTTCTAATTCAGATGATCAAGCTCCAAGCCGTGAAATATAAATACAATTTTGGCTTTATCAACCAGTTATCATAGTGGATGGAAGGGCAAATACATGAAACCTTTCCCACATGGCAAAGATGCTAATTTCTCCAAAATGAAGGCGAAAACAGCACCAGTACTGTAAACAATTCCAAACGGCCAATAAGCATCAGAAATG
>CAZDLO010000148.1:0-7340 GCA_964506325.1 uncultured Tangfeifania sp. | reverse complement strand
TATCAGCTTGATGTCCCCTATTTCGAAGAGCGTTTGACCGGTTCCGTGGAGAAGTGATCATGCCGCACAATGAAAACAACGAACATCTGTGTACGGGTTGCGGTATTTGTGAACTCAACTGCCCCAACGGGTCGATTGAAATTATCAGCAGGATGGAACTGACCGAAGAGGGCAAGAAAAAAAGAGCCATCGACCAGCACATCTATCACCTTGGAATGTGTACCTTCTGTAACCTCTGCATCAAGGCGTGTCCTACCGGTGCCATCGTTATGGGCCAGAATTTTGAACATGCAGTGTGGGACCGTGCCAAACTTACCAAAGTGCTGAATTTGCCAGGTTCCAAAATTGCACAAGGAGTGAAAGAGTAATAAACTGCATCAAAATATATTCGTTATGACGCTCAATGACATCATGTTCTACCTGTTTGCCGGTTCAATTCTGACTTTCTCAGTTATGACCGTCACCAGTCGCAGAATTCTAAGATCTGCTGTCTATCTGCTATTCGTTCTGGTCTCAACGGCAGGAATCTATTTCATGCTGAACTACAACTTCCTTGCAGCTGTACAGTTAACCGTTTATGCCGGTGGTATTATCGTACTGATCATTTTCTCAATCCTTCTTACCAGCCATGTCAGTGAAAAAGCAGTCGTGGCTCCGGTCAGTCAACGGATTTACTCCGCCCTGGCAGTTGCCGCAGGCGCAGTACTGACCCTAATGACCATTTTTAAGTTTGCCTTTACGCCCTCTGCCTCACCAGCCATTGAAGCCAACGTGAAAAATGTCGGTCTTGCACTGGTATCCTACGACAGAGATGGTTTTGCACTGCCGTTCGAAGTGATCTCCATACTCCTGCTTGCTGCCATGGTCGGAGCGATCGTGCTGGCCAAAAAAGAGAAAAACCTGGCAGGTGCCGCTGAACAAACCACTAACAATCCCGAAAAATCGTCCAAGTCATGATAGACAATATCCCACTTAACGCCTTTCTTGTGATCAGTACCCTGATGTTCTTCATTGGCATCTATGGTTTCCTGACCAGAAGAAATCTGATTACCATGCTGATGTCGATCGAGCTGATTCTCAATTCAGTGAATATTAATTTTGTGGTTTTCAATAAGTTTCTCTACCCCAACCTGCTCCACGGTCACTTTTTCAGCCTGATCGTGATTGCGGTGGCGGCCTCGGAAGCTGCTGTTGCCATCGCAATTATCATCAACATCTACCGGAACTTTAAGTCAATTGATGTTGATAATGTTGACCAAATGAAATTTTGATCCACTAACTGTTTAGAAAATTCCTATTATGAATAGTTACGCATATACATTGTTGATCCCGCTTATTCCATTCTTCGTTTTTCTCATCATTGGCATGACGGAAGACAAGTTCAAGGGAAAGCTTGGCGGACTGATTGGTACAGCAGGTTTAGGTATCTCTACGTTCCTTTCCTATTACACCGCCTTCAAATACTTTGTTACGGACCATGTTGCCGGGACAGCCTATACCTCCTCCAAAGCCTTTGAGATAACATGGCTGCATCTCACCGATAAGCTGACCATTAACCTGGGCATACTTATCGATCCAATCTCCGTGATGATGCTGGTTGTTATCACTACCGTTTCATTTATGGTGCACATTTACAGTATTGGATACATGGACGGGGAAAAAGGATTTACAAGATTCTTCGCATTCCTGTCGCTGTTCACCTTCTCAATGCTGGGACTGGTGCTGGCGACCAACCTGTTCCAAATGTATATCTTCTGGGAATTGGTGGGGGTTTCCTCCTTCCTCCTGATCGGATATTACTACGAAAAACCAAGCGCCTTTTCAGCCGCTAAAAAAGCATTTATTGTTACCAGGTTTGCCGATCTTGGCTTTTTGATCGGTATCCTCATGCTCTCTTTCAATACAGGAACATTCGACTTTCAAACCCTTAATGATCCAAACGGACCTGCAATAGCCACAGCAGGAGGTGCCGCTTTCATGGGCCTTTCCGTATTGACCTGGTCTCTGATCTTCATTTTCATGGGAGGCGCCGGCAAATCGGCCATGTTCCCGCTGCACATCTGGCTACCCGACGCCATGGAGGGTCCGACCCCTGTATCAGCCTTGATTCACGCGGCAACCATGGTTGTTGCCGGCGTCTATCTTGTCGCCCGTCTTTTCCCTGTTTTTGCACTGGGAGGGCCTGATGCACTGCAAGTGGTAGCATGGGTGGGGGCATTCACCTCATTGTTTGCTGCCGTTATAGCTACAACACAGATAGATATAAAACGAGTTCTGGCCTTTTCAACCATGTCCCAGATAGGATACATGATGCTCTCACTGGGTGTATCAGGTTACGGCGGTGAAGAAGGCCTGGGATTTATGGCCTCCAATTTCCACCTGTTCACACATGCCATGTTCAAGGCATTGTTGTTCCTGGGTGCAGGAGCAGTGATCCATGCTGTCCATAGCAATGACATGACCGACATGGGTGGTTTGAGAAAATACCTGCCCATCACACACATAACCTTTTTGATTGCCTGCATCACAATTGCCGGAATTCCTCCGTTCTCAGCTTTCTTCAGCAAGGATGAAATCCTGACAGCAGCATTCCATTCCAACAAGATGATTTTCGTTATCGGTTATATTGTAGCCGGTCTTACTGCCTTCTACATGTTCCGGCTCTATTACAACATATTCTGGGGCCACAAACGCCATTACCACCATACTCCGCACGAAGCTCCCGCTGTAATGACGGTTCCGCTGCTGATCCTGGCTTTTGGCTCTGTTTTCGCAGGATTCCTTCCATTCCATGATATGGTCACATCTGACGGACTAGGATTTGAGGCACACATCAACTGGATGATTGCCATTCCTTCTGTTCTCGTCGGAGTACTCGGGATCGGCATTGCCACAGTCATGTACAAGACGGAAAACGCGCTGCCGGATAAGGTGGCCAAATCCTTTGGCCGTTTCCATACCTGGGCACTCCGTAAATTTTACATCGACGAAGTCTATCTTTTCGTTACCAAAAAAATAATTTTCAATTATATATCACGTCCGGTAGCCTGGTTTGACCGTCATATCGTGGACGGGACAATGAACGGAATTGCAAATTTTATAGTATTCTGCTCCAATGCCATCAAGGGATTACAGACAGGCCGTGTACAACAGTATGCCTTTGTTTTTGTGGGTGGTGTAATTGCACTGGTATTGATTTTTGTTTACGTACTCTAAAGAAACTGATATAAGATGAACATTTTAACCCTTTTTGTAGTTATTCCGACGCTAACGGTAGCCGGAATCCTATTTACAAAAGATTTGAAGCAATCACGGATGGTTAGTGCCATCGGGATGACAGCCCAGCTAATCCTATCCTTTATCCTGGTATATCTTTATGTATCGGAAAGGAATGCCGGCAACATGGCTCCCATGCTTTTCATGTACGATGCAGTGTGGTTTCCCGCATTGAACATACATTACGCTGTAGGTGTCGACGGCATCTCTGTTGCCATGATTGCCCTGACCGGTGTCGTTGTCTTCGCGGGAATTTTCGCTTCCTGGAAAATGGAATTTCTCTCCCGCGAATTTTTCATTTCACTCATTCTGCTGGCAACGGGAGTTTTCGGGTTCTTCATCTCGCTCGACATTTTTACCATGTTCCTCTTTTACGAGATCGCCGTGATTCCGATGTACCTGTTAATTGGTATCTGGGGTTCAGGTCCGAAAGAGTATTCCGCCATGAAACTGACACTTATGCTGATGGGTGGTTCTGCCCTGCTGATGGTGGGGATCCTGGGAATTTATTTCTTCTCAGTACCGGAAGGTGGCCAGTTAACATTCAATGTTCTCGAAATCGCAAAGCACAAGATTCCGATTGAGATGCAGCGTTTCCTTTTCCCATTTACCTTTATTGGTTTTGGTATTCTTGGAGCCCTCTTCCCCTTTCATACCTGGTCGCCCGACGGACATGCCTCTGCACCGACTGCCGTATCCATGCTCCATGCCGGTGTATTGATGAAATTAGGAGGCTACGGGGCATTCCGTGTCGCCATTTACCTCATGCCTGATGCTGCACAGGAACAGGCCTGGATATTCATTATTCTGACCGGTATCAGTGTTGTCTACGGGGCTTTCGGAGCTATCTACCAAAAAGATTTGAAATACATCAATGCCTATTCTTCCGTAAGTCATTGCGGACTGGTGCTCTTTGCCGTTCTGATGATGAACCAGACCGCATTTACCGGAGCTGTGATCCAGATGATCTCCCACGGTTTGATGACAGCCCTTTTCTTTGCCCTTATCGGGATGATTTATGGGCGCACTCATACACGTATGATCAACGAGATGGGCGGATTGATGAAAGTTATTCCCTTCCTCGGAGTGATTTATGTCATCGCGGGTCTGGCATCTTTGGGATTGCCCGGATTTTCCGGTTTTGTTGCTGAAATGACCATCTTCTTTGGTGCCTTTCAGCACGTTGACCTGTTCCACCGTGTTGCAACCATTCTGGCTGTCTCCTCCATCGTTATAACCGCCGTTTATATTCTGAGAGTGGTTGGAATATTGCTGATGGGTCCCATTAAAGACGACCATTTCCTTCACCTGGAAGATGCCAACTGGTATGAAAGACTTTCCACCATCACCCTCGTTGTAGGTATTACTTTCGTTGGATTGGCACCGCTTTACCTGTCGGATATGATCAACTTCAGTCTGGCCCCATTGATGGAGAAGCTGGCAACAGTCCAGCTTCCTGGAATGTAAGAACTATTATTCAGTAAAATAATAACTTTAGATATGAGTTTAAGCGATCTTCTGATAATGAGAAATGAGCTCCTTCTGACCTTTATGGCCTTGATACTGCTCACGATCGATTTGAATTTGAACCACGCGAAGAAGAGTCTGATGATCCCAATATCGATCGGCCTGTTTCTGGTTGTAACCGTTATTGGATTTATCCCGCAAGCCGACAGTTCGCTGTTCGGAGGCATGTATCATACCAATGGAATGGTCCAACTGATGAAGGGAATTCTGAACGTTGGCGTTCTGATCATTCTTTTCCAGTCTGCAGCCTGGTTGAAAAGCCCTGCCAACGCCACAAAAATCAGTGAATATTTCTTCTTGTTGGTGTCAACGCTGATCGGCATGAACTTCATGATCTCTTCCGGCGACTTTTTAATGCTGTACCTTGGACTTGAACTGGCAACTATACCAATCGCCGCCCTGGCTGCCTTTACCCATTTCAATACCAAATCTTCCGAGGCAGGTATCAAGTTACTGCTCTCTTCGGCACTTTCATCAGGAATTCTGCTTTATGGCATTTCCATGATCTACGGATCCAGCGGATCAATCTATTTCGATACCATCGGGGCTTCCTATTCCAATGTTCCATTGCAGGTTCTCGCCTTCATCTTCTTCTTTACAGGTATGGCCTTCAAAATTTCACTGGTTCCCTTCCATCTCTGGACTGCCGATGTTTACGAAGGTGCACCGATCAATGTCACCTCCTATCTTTCTGTGATCTCCAAGGGTGCTGCCGCCTTCATTCTTATCATTGTGATGTTTACGGTATTCAGGAGCCTGGCACCACTCTATAAATCAATGATCTACCTGATCGCTGTTTTAACCATGACGGTCGGTAACCTTTTTGCCATGCGTCAGAAAAATATGAAGCGATTCCTCGCTTTCTCCTCTATCGCACAGGCCGGATTTATCCTTTTGGGTATCCTGGGTACCAATAAAATGGGAATGACCTCGGTGGTCTATTTCGTACTGGTTTATATCTTCTCCAACCTCGGTGCTTTCGGTGTGGTCGCAGCCATATCGGCCAGAACAGGCAAAGAATATATGGACGATTACGATGGCTTGTACCTGACAAATCCAAAACTGAGCCTTCTGATGACACTTTCGATGTTTTCACTGGCAGGTATTCCACCGGTTGCAGGATTCTTCGGTAAAATGTGGCTCTTTATGTCGGCCGCCTCAAATGGCTATTACTGGCTGGTTTTCATTGCTGTATTAAATGCAACCATCTCATTGTATTACTACCTTTTGGTGGTCAAAGCCATGTGGATCAACAAAAGCGATCAGCCGATCGCAAAATTTGAAAGTGATGGGTATACCAAAGTTGGATTGATACTTTGTGCTTTGGGTATCTTCATATTAGGTGCCTGGAGCCAGGTTTATGAGTTCATCAACAACCTCTCCTTCGGTATCTGAACTTAAGGGCAGTAACAAATACAAACGAATTGATTTAATTAAAGAAACATGGTACTCAAGGCAAAACATACGGTTGAAGAGATAAGTGGCCAGCGTTGCACTGTTGTTGAAAAGGGCGTTGAAAAGAAAAGGGCTGATTTCTTAAAAGAACTTCTGAAGATCAATCAATTCGAAGTCGTTGTTGAAGAGGTGGCAAAAACGGAGGAATCGGCCATACAACTCTACAATATAGGAGTAACCGACCTGGTATTTAACCCGGTAATTGCTGTTTACGAATTGAATTTGAAGACTGCAAACGGTGAGCCGGTGACACCGGGAATATGGGAACAGGAGACAACTGAAAGCATCAAGGAATACTGGTTAAGGGCCAAATAGAGTTCATCCTCCTTTTGCCCGGAAAGCATTGATCCGGATACTTGCCGGAAAAAAAACACCTTCATTTCTGCCAATAGAGCCAAGAAATGAAGGTGTTTTGCTTTATGCCAGCTGAGATTCAATTTCAGGATTCTTTCCTGGAATGTCTGTAAACCAAATACCTGAAAGACAAGATGTATGAGGCCAACCAAAAAACCACGTAGAAGGTAAGAGCACCGACAAAGCCAAAACCATAAAAAAACATTACAGAGATGAGCAAATAGATTAAATTAAGGTAAGAAGTAAGCAGGAAGGCCTTTAACCTAAGTGTGTCCAACATTTCAGATTCTTCCTTCTCCCTGGAAAACGCCACCATAAACATCCCTGATAACAACAAAACTCCGCCAATTTCTTCGATAACCTGGTGGGTGATGAAAGTAAAACTCTTGGCCTCAATGTAAAAAGAGTAAAAGGCAAAAATCTTAAGTTCCAGAAAATCAGGTTTCCAGTTAAATTTAAATTTTAAAATCAACAGGGTTATTCCGGCGAGGATTAAAACCAGACCAACCGGCCTGTACTTTCCGGACAATAAAAAAGACTTAACGTTCATTCGCAAATATCATTTATTAATAGTGGAATTTCAGAACACAGGTACAAAAAAACGCCGGAAATTCGAGGCTCACACCGGGTTTAACGTCCATTATTGGCATCACCATTCCAAATGCAACCGTTGTAAATCGCTTCATCCACTTTCGATAGCACCCAAACGATGCCTGGCCAACCTTCCC
>CAZDLO010000147.1:0-7395 GCA_964506325.1 uncultured Tangfeifania sp. | reverse complement strand
GTGCCCTTTTTGGACACCCTCTTGAATTCCCTGGTTTCGGAATCTATCATTGTACCCGAACAGTGGCTTGCATGTCACTACTCGGGACCGGTGAAGATTTGCGAACCTCCTCATTGTTTCTTCAACTCCTGCCAGGTCAGGTTTGACCCGACATTCGGGTTGTAATTCGGGTTGTCCGATACCACATATTCTCCGTTGTTATTGCACCAGGCATGGTTGTATCCGCTTGGCAACTCCACCTGTCTTTCCTCGTATGGGTCATAATACCTGTCTATTCCCAGGGTATTGTCACTGAATTTCTCGGATACTTTATCGTAAACTTTTCCACGGCTCTCAAACTGTTCGAGCTGCCCGGTCCTAAACTGGTCGCTCATCTGGCTGAGCATCCTGCTAAACTCCCCGATACTTCTGATCTGGGTGATCTTTTGCTGGGCCATGTATTCAACCACATTGCTGTATTTTGCAAACCATTTCGGATTCAGTTTGAAGGAGGAAGTGATGGTCTGGAATATTTTCGTCTGGTTTTCGAGTTTCCCTTTTTCTCCTTTAAATGAAAATATGTAATCCACGTACCATATCGTGCTAAAGAAAACGCCATTCATCGAATTAACAGGGAAAGTCATCTTCTCCACAACAGCATATATTTCCTCTTCCATGGGCACCCCGTTTTTTACATAGGTGAACCTGACCTTGGCCCCTGTGGTTCCTGCCTTCCCCCCACCCAGGGCTTTTGCCAGTTCCGGCAGCTCTGTCCCAGAGCTAATTTTGAAATCAGGATAATTTGCCCTTTCCTTCGGGAGTATTATTTTCTTAAGTGCATTAAGTGCATTTACCGGAAGTTTGACAGTGTTTCCAAAATATTTGGTCCCAGGAGGGAACATCCTTAACAATTGCAGGCTGGTTGTCCAGAAATAACAGCGATTTTCGAATGCTTCGAATTCATCTTTTCCTCTTGTGTTGTAAACCCTGAAGGCTACTGTGGCAGGCATGGCGGGAGCATCCAGGATCCAGTTGATACCGCCGTCAAACCGCCAGTTTTCCGGAAGTAAAAAGTTGAATGCTTCAATTCCGGTACCCTGGGTATCCATAAAGGAGAAATGAGTGAATTTTATTGGGTTTCCGGCAGTATTTGCCGGGGGAATATTCTGACCTTGTGTCGTTTCAGTGAATAAACAGGCAACAAGAAGCAACAGCCATAAGGTGAACAAGTATTTTATTGTTTTCATCTTTATAACTTTTTCAGAACAGGTAATAGAGCTTTAACAGAATTTTTGGGTTGTAGAGTTTAACCTCTGCCGGGATTCCGGAAGATGTGTAACCTGCGTACCCGGTCTGGACATGAATTGCTGCTCCGTAATGGTTTTTTTCATAAGCCGGACCGGCAATAAATCCAAAATCAACACCTGTCAGTTTATCCCATTGATCGGCATTTAGCGAGCCGAAGCCAAGATATCCTCCCAGTTGTATGTGTAATGGAGTTTTTGGAAATTGCCCCAATGCATTTACCCCAATATTATGCCGCAAAACATTGTGAATTTGTGGGTCTGGTTCTGCTTTAAACTTCACTCTCTCGTATTCAAAATAGGCTCCGATCCTGACTGTGCTAAATATCTGGCGTGCGTAAAAAACCTGATAGATATTGCTAAGGGCTCTTTTGGGCCAGAAGTTATAAGGTGAGCCAAAATACATATCATTCACAGCTGGTACAATTCCTGTTGAAACCCCCAGAAGATTTTTGGGTTGCGACTGGCCGACCAGCAAACTGCCTGTCGTCAAGAACAGAATACTACATAAAATGATTGTTTTCATCTTCATTGAATTTTAAATTTATAGATGGAAGCCTTCCTAAATTTTATTATCCGAAATACCTATGAAAGTAATAAATTTCATGTTATTAAAATACAATAGAACGGCCATTTAAAATGTAATTCAGCAGTTAATTCATTTTATGCTGACAGTAGAAATTTCCGTCCTCTTTTACTGTTTTATTAAACCTTTTACGGTCACCATTATTACCGGAGCGATGGCATCGGGAGACTTTCCCGGAACTGTGATTTCCAGATTGGATTTGCCTGCGACCGATTTTAGCGACTTCCCGTCAGCCAGCATTTGCACGGACTCCACCGGTTGATTAAGTCCGGGAATGACCAGTTTCCCATCTTTAGGCCAGTCAAAAATTGTGAAATAGAGAAAAGTCTTCCCATTCAGCTGTTTTTGTGTACACCTGCCCCAGGGCAGGATATCCAGCGGACTGGCTGTTGTTGCATAAATGGCCTCACCATTGACTTTCATCCATGCACCGATTGCCTGCAACCTTTCGATGCTAGGCTGCGGAATCTGCCCGAGGGCATCCGGCCCGACATTGAGGAGGTAATTGCCCCCTTTGGAAGCAATGTCGCAAAGGTTACGGATCAGAGTGTCAGGCGATTTCCATTTATCGTCATTGTAGCGGAACCCCCAGGTGCCGTTCATGGTCATGCAGGTTTCCCAGTCTTTGCCGTCTAGTTCGCCCGGTTTGGGGATCTTTTGCTCCGGCGTTCCGGTATCTCCCGGAAAGTTCGGGCGTTTCAGCCGGTCGTTGGTAACGATATTTGGCTGAAGTTTCAGTAGTGCCTGCAATTTCGTGGCATTTTCGTCGGTCATGTTGGTTGGGGTATCCCACCACAATACCGCCACTTCTCCATAATTCGTCAGAAGCTCCCTTACCTGGGGCACTGCAACCCGATCGATGTATTCATCCATGGTTGAAGTCAGCTGTGCCGGATCCCAGTGCCCATTGTTGGTGGCAGTAAAGGCGTCGATCCGTGCAGAATCGGGGTTGTCCCAGCCTTCTGATGCAACCTTCCGGGCGACTGCACCACCCGGATTGTTCCAGTCCTGTGCCTGGGAATAATAGAATCCAAGTTTCATGTCGTGTTTTTTGCATGCTTTGGCCAGTTGTTCAAGCACGTCTTTGTGGTAAGGGGTGAAGTCTGCAATATTGAATTTGCTGGCATTTGACTTGAACATGGCGAACCCATCATGGTGTTTTGCCGTGATTACAATGTATTTCATTCCTGCCTCTTTTGCCAGGAGTACCCAGGACTCCGGGTCATAATATACAGGGTTAAAAGTGGCTGCAACCTGCTGATATTCTGTGACCGGGATCTTGCAGCGGTTCATGATCCACTCTGCACCACCCCTTTTTTGCTGGCTCCCGTGATAAACTCCGCCAAAAAGCGCATAGGGCCCCCAGTGGATAAACATGCCAAAACGGGCTTCACGCCACCATTGCATCCGGGCATCTTTGGTTTCTTTGCTTTCCTGGGCAACAGAGGTCTGTAACAAAAACAAGATCATTAAACCTAGCAGCAGGCTCATTTTTATCCTCATAGTCAATTTCTTTATTTAAAACACTCATGTTCGATCGTTCCCGAAATGCATGAATATTCATTTAGGGTTCCACAAGTACGTTCTAATATTCAATAAATAAACTAAGTTATTTACTTGTGAAAGTTCTGTCAATGTCCTGTGATCTTTGACAATAGGTCAAAGAATTCTTCCTTGCGCTGTGAATTTATACCCCAGTCGACGGGTATACTCTGGTATCCCTCCTTAAAATCCTGTTTGTCAGCTGAAAGCGTTTCTCCTCTCTGCCTGAAGTCGAAGTATCCCCATGACGCACCGGCTTTTAAAGCAGCCAGCATATTGTTAACCGGCTTATCAAAATCAAAGTGATCATCTTCATTGAAGAGGACAGGCATGGGATGATAGCCCTCCACTTTGCGGGTAGCCTCCACCATTTCTGTTATTCGGGCAGGATCTTTTACGCCGTTGCCGTGGATAAGCAGAAAATCTGCCGATCTCACCACATTGGGTCCGGGAATTTTGCCGCCTCCGTAACTGGTTGAGACCAGGTGGTGATAACCGGTTCCGGGATCCTTCAAATTCCTTGCAATATCAATCAGTTCATGGATGCGGTCCGGTTTCAGTATGGCATGATCATAGGCTTTGACATCACATTCGTTGGCAATTTCAATGATCACATTCCGGTATCCTTTTGTGAATAACCATTTTACGCTGTTCTCTACAGCATTTTTAATCGCTGCTTCATTTTCGAGCTGTTCGTCCTGACCGAAATAGAAAAGTCCAAGGATGACAACCATTCCGAGTTCATCAGCCTTGTCCAGTATTTTTTCAAGTCGGTTGAAATATTCCCTGATTGGTTCTCCGTTTTTATGAAAACCCGGATTGACCCAGCCTTTGTTGTTCCCGTAGCCGGTCGGACTACCACCCTGGAGGTTCAGCGTAAAAGCTAGCAGCCCGTGGCTTCGCCAGAGCGGCATGGCAGTAATGAATTCATTGGTATTTCTATCCGGATCCCAGGTTCCGGTATCCGGATATTTCCATAAGTTTCTGGTTTCGGGATTCAGATCATCAAAGATTCCCTGTACCATCCTGGAATTAGGGAGCAGGCCTTCCAGCGATTCGTTTCCCAGTGTCCTGCCCTTCAGGGTTATTTTCCCGTTGATATAAAAGTCATCCCCCTTGATGGTTACAGCAGTTACGGGCTTATAAGCGTAAGAAATCCAGCTGTTAAGGAGTAGAATAATCAAAAGTACGGAGAAGCAAAATCGGCGCCTCATTGTATTGCTTCTTTGATGGATTTTACCAATACATCTGCCAGCATTTCATAACCTTCTGCTGAGTAGTGTACATTGCCGGGTTTGGATGTTTTCGGGTGAATTGTGAGGGATGGTGTATATAAGTCGATTATCCTTACATTATTTTTCTTCATTACATCCAGTGCCACTTCATTATATTTCGCCGGATCCTCTGCCTTACGGCCGGAAGAATTTTCGGGAACTACTGTCGTGTTTACAAACAGCAGGGTTTTTGTTGAATTCTTAAGTCTTGAAACAAGCAAATTAAGATTTTTCCTGTACTCATCCAGTGATACTGTAAGCTTGCCGTTTACAACATCGTACTTATTTTGTTCATCTTTGTATACCATGTCATGAAGACCGAAGTTAAAGGTGATGAGGTCCCATTGCTTGTTATTCAGCCAGACTTCCAGGCTGTCCAGTCCGCGGCGGGTTGAGCCTCCGTTGCCAGGATTATGGATCACTGCAATTTCAGGAGCAAGCGCCTTTTCAACATATGGCGTATATCCTATTGATATAGAATCTCCTATGATAAGTACATTTTTAACTTTGTTGCTTCCGGCTGCCATACATACGAGGCAAAGCACCACAACCGAAATTCTGTAAAGTGGTTTTTTCATTTGTTGATTTGTAAGGATGACCGGACGCACTAATTTACAAAAATTTATGACATTGCATTGTTACAAATTGCAGAATATGGAAGGTAAACCCTGACTTTTTACGCTTGCGACACTCTTTCCTCCATTCAGTTTTACCCGGATTATTGCCCTGCCGTTGTAAACTTCCACTTTCCGTGATCCGGAGGATGTTCCCAGGTTGTCAACAAGCAGGCCATCCCCTGTCAGTCCGAAAGTTACAATATTGCGGGCATCAAGGCACATAACTTTGTTGGCATCATACAGTTTTACTTCCAGCGTGGTGATATCTCCGGCCTGATCAATTTTGTTCAGAGCCATTTGAGCCGGAGCTCCCCATCTTTCAGTCTGGTAACCCTGTTTTATTTCATCAGAAACGACTGTTTTCCCTTTTTTGGCTACAACTTTTAATATATTCTCACCTTTTGAATATTTAACGTTCCATCGGAGTCCTGCAGCAGGAAAATCCTGGCTTTTGCGTTTTTTTACCCCACAGCTCCTGCCATTTAGGAACAGTTCGGCTTCCTCGCAATTGGAATATACTTTTACCATTTTTTCCTCGCCCTCCTCACCCCAGCGAACGGGCCAGGAATGTCCGTAGATATGTGCCATGGGTTGTGTTGTCCACCAGGACTGGAAAACATAATAGGCCTCCTTCCTTGTGAAATCGCGTTCCACCACACCCTTCTGGTTCATGTAGGGTACTGGATTATCCGGGCGGACCGGAGTGGAAAAATCCTTGAAAGGCCAGTAGGCTGATCCGGTGAGCATTGGCATAGTTTCCTGTTCCTTGAGATGCCAGTCAATGAGGTTGCAGATATAGGATTCACTCCAGTCTCCGTCTTTGGAAACCCTGGCGGCACCACCAAAGAGGGAGGCATCGCCAAGTCGCTCATCAGTCCCATCACCTGTTTTAACTGACTGAAGGGTCTTGTCCGGCGCTTCTGAATGGCGCATGGCATGGCTGTCACCACCCCATTCGGCATGCAGGAAGTGTTTGACCCTTTTCACTTCTTTCTCAGTGTTTTCCTTATATTCTGTATAAATACCCCGGTACCAGCCTGCCCAGATTGAGGGGGAATAGACATCGGGGATGTCCCTGCAAAAATCGCAGCGGCGCATGGAGGTCATGCGTGTCGGATCAAGCTGATGGGACAGATTATTGAGTTCAGTGGCAAAAGCCCTGATCTTGTCGTTGTCGAATTCCGGGAAATCGCCAGGCCAGTCATTTTCGTTCCCTAAACCCCAAATGATGACAGACGGATGATTGCGGTGCTGTGCGATCATGCCGGCAAGCATATTTTTTGCCTGCTCGCGGTATTTTACTCCTCCCAGTCCGCCACGGCACCAGGGAATTTCCTCCCAAACCATTATGCCGAGACTGTCGCATAGGTTAAGCACAATGCGGGACTGCTGGTAATGACCCAGCCGGATGAAGTTGACTCCCATCTCTTTCATCATCTTCATCTCTGTACGGATCATGGTTTCTGTCATGGCTGCAGCAACACCCGCATGATCTTCGTGCCGGTGGGTGCCCCTGATGAGCAAACGGGATCCGTTGAGCATAAAAGGACCGTTATCAACAAATTCAAAATTCCGGAATCCAAAATGTTCTGTTGTGGATTGTGACCCGGATGGAGTCTCAATGGTGACAGTGCAGCTATAGAGATTAGGCTGATCCGGGGACCAGAGTAGTGGTTTTTTTATTGTTTGGGAAAAACCAGGTTTCTCACTTCCTGAAATATCAGTCACCAGGGTCTTATCATTCAGCACTTTTCCTGATGGATCTTTTACCTCAATTTTCAGGTTGGCATTTTTCTCAATCGAACTGTTCTGAATTTTCATGAGCAGTTCGACCTTTCCTTCATTTCCTTTCGAATCAACAGAGGCATTGACTTGGAGCAGCTCTATTGAACAGGAAGGTAAATAAATAAGATTCAGGTACCTGTAAATTCCACCGTACAGGTTAAAGTCGGAAAGATTGGAAGGAATCATCTCCAGGTCCCTGGAGTTGTCGCAACGGATCGAAACCGGTATTTTCCCCTTGAACGGGTCTGCACTCTTCCTGTCTTTAAGAAAATTGTCCACTGCATCGGTAATGTCCACACTCCACTCGT
>CAZDLO010000146.1:0-7462 GCA_964506325.1 uncultured Tangfeifania sp. | reverse complement strand
TGTAACTCCGTATTCTCTCTGTGTGACTCTGTGTAATAAAAAAAATATCACAGAGTAACGCTGAGAAATTGGCCAGGGCTAATGTGCTGATAATAAAATTACCTGACTTGCTATAGGCCGGACGAAACACCGCGAAGCGTAAACAAACCCTTCCATTGGGACAAAAAGCTGTCCGCGCGAAGCCGCAGGCGGAGCAAGTTCTTTTTGTCAGGTATTTTTTGGTTACTTTTTGTGACGACAAAAAGAGATAAAAAGAGAGATAAGACATAAGACAAGAGACATGAGCCGGAGTTATGAGTTATGAGTTATGAGTTATGAGTGGGGGCAGGAGTTGTTCGTGCTATAAAAATGGGCATCTACCACCTGGTAAATGCCCATTTTTATTCACTTAACTCTCATGTATCATGTCTTTTATCTCATGTCTAATCTCTAATCTCTAACGCAAGGTATTTCGCCGCTCTTCCAGTATCCTGATTTTTTCTTCGGCATCTGCCTGTTTTTTTCTTTCCGTTTCAACAACTTTGGCCGGAGCGCTTGCCACAAATTTCTCGTTGCCGAGTTTCCTGACAACGCCTTCCAGGAATCCCCGGAGGTAAGCGAGCTCTTCATTGATTTTAGCCACCTCTGCCTCAATATCCACATTGCCTTCCAACGGTACATAGTAGGCAGTTGCTTTGACCATAAAACCTACGGCCCCGGGAACCTCCTCGGCACGGATCTCCATCTTCGAAACATTGCCCAACTTAGCCACCACCTCGCCGAATTCGGGAGCATGCCCCTTCTCACCCGGGATAATATAAAGTTCAATTACCTCCCTCATGGCAATATTTTTCTCCTTTCTGATGGTACGGATGCCGGAAACAACCTCCTTGGCAAGTTCGAACCTTTCACAGATTTCGCCATCATTCCCGGAGGGGGTTGGCCAGGAAGCCATCATAACAGATTCTCCGGTTTTGCGCTCTCCAATCAATTGCCAGATCTCCTCGCTGATAAATGGCATGAACGGGTGCAGCAACCTGAGTAACTCATCCAGCATTGCTATAACTTCCGAATAGGTTTTACGGTCGATCGGCTGTTGATAGGCGGGTTTGATTATTTCAAGCAACCAGCCTGAAAATTCATCGCGTATGGTTGCATAGATAGTCATCAGGGCATCATTCAGCCTGTATTTTTCAAAATGGTCATCCATCTGAAGGATGGTTTCATCCAGGCGAGACCTGAACCATCCGATACCCAACCTGGAATGTTCAGGCTGCGGAAGCTTGTCATCAATCTCCCAGCCATTGATCAACCTGAAAGAGTTCCAGACTTTTGTCAGGAATCCCCTGCCCTGGTCTGTCAATGATTCATCAAACAATATATCATTCCCGGCAGGAGAGCAAAGCAGCATACCGACACGCACTCCGTCTGCACCGTATTTGGCAATCAGATCGAGTGGATCGGGTGAATTTCCCAATGATTTGGACATCTTTCTTCTCTGCTTGTCACGAACAATACCTGTGAAATAGACATTCCTGAATGGCAGGGTACCCTTGTATTCATAACCGGCAATTACCATCCTTGCCACCCAGAAAAATATTATTTCCGGGGCAGTTACCAGGTCGTTGGTCGGATAGTAATAATCCAGGTCACGGGTATCTGAAAGATCTTCCTTTTCAAAAACCGAGATTGGCCAAAGCCACGAGGAGGCCCAGGTATCCAGCACATCCTCATCCTGGCGAAGATCCTGCAACTGCAGGGAGGCATTGCCAGTTTGCTGCCGGGCCATCTCCAGAGCCGTTTCCTCATTCTCAGCCACTACAAATGAGCCATCCTGAAGATAGTATACAGGGATACGATGCCCCCACCAGAGCTGACGCGAGATACACCAATCCTTGATGTTCTCCATCCAATGGCGGTAAAGATTCTTGAATTTGGAAGGATAGAAACGGATGGTATCGCTTTCAACTGCCTCAAGTGCAGGTTTGGCTAGATCACTCATCCGGAGGAACCACTGGGCAGAAAGTTTGGGTTCGATCGGAACATGAGTTCTTTCCGAATATCCCACCTTGTTGTTGTAATCCTCAATTTTCACAAGGTTGCCGGCAGCTTCCAGCATCGGGACAATCTGTTTCCTTGCCTCAAAACGATCCACCCCCACCAGAAGCTGAGCCTTTGCACTCAGGGTTCCGTCATCGTTAAAGGTATCTATTACTTCAAGATTGTGCCTGATCCCTATTTCATAGTCGTTGGTATCGTGCGCCGGGGTGATTTTAAGGCACCCGGTTCCAAAGTCCATCTCGACATAATCGTCCTGAATAACCGGTACACTGCGGTTTACCAACGGAACGAGTACTCTTTTCCCGGCCAGGTGACTGAACCTTTCGTCGGCAGGATTGACACAAACTGCAGTGTCACCCAAAATGGTCTCCGGGCGTGTGGTTGCTACCGTAATATACTGATCTGAAGTACCTTCCACAAGATAACGAACATAATACAATTTGGATTGTTCTTCCCGGAAGATGACCTCTTCGTCTGACAAGGCAGTTTTTGCTGCAGGATCCCAGTTGACCATCCTGACTCCCCTGTATACATAACCCTTGTTGTAAAGATCAACAAAAGTACGGATTACGGAGGCAGAGCGTATTTCGTCCATCGTGAAGGCAGTGCGGTCCCAGTCGCAGGATGCCCCAAGTTTCTTTAGCTGTTCAAGGATAATACCGCCATGCTTGTGCGTCCACTCCCAGGCATGTGCCAGGAATTCATCCCTCGTAAGGCTGTCTTTCCTGATTCCCTCTTTCAGCAGTTTATCAACTACCTTGGCTTCGGTTGCGATAGAGGCATGATCAGTACCCGGAACCCAGCATCCGTTTTTCCCAAGCATCCTGGCACGACGCACCAGGACATCCTGGATGGTATTGTTCAGCATGTGCCCCATATGAAGTACCCCGGTAACATTGGGTGGCGGTATAACAATTGTATATGGCTCACGGTCATCTGGTTCCGAATGGAAAAAATTCTGCTCCATCCAGAAGCTGTACCATTTGTCCTCTACTGCTACCGGATCGTATTTCAAGGGAATTTCCTTTGTCATCTTTTCTTTATTTAGACAGGTTCTAAATAACCTGAAGGTAAATCATAAAATATATAAGAACAACCAATGAGGCAAGTCTGACTGATAATTCAACGCCATCAATTGCTGAATCCGGATCCTCAACCGGTCAATAGAACTTTTTCACCCCAATAACCTCTTTCACTTCCAGCAAGGTCCTTGATGCTGATGCCCTGGCCTTTTCTGCACCCATCCTGGCAACTTTGGAGAGATAGGCATCATCAGCCAGTAATGACTCAATTCTTTCACGGATAGGGCTTGTAAACTTAATGATGTCTTCGGCAAGCTGCTTTTTCAGGTCTCCGTAGCGGATGGAGCAGTCGTTGTACTGAAGGTCGAAATGTGAAACCACATCAGGTTCAGAAACAACCTCCAGCAAGGAAAAAAGGTTCTGGATCACCTCGGGCTTTTCCTGGTTGGGTTGCACAGGACCGCTGTCTGTTACAGCTTTCATCACCTTTTTCCGGATCACCTGCGGACTGTCGGCCAGGGAAATGGCATTTCCTTCAGATTTTCCCATTTTACCCGATCCGTCCAGTCCGGGTATTTTCACCATGTCCTTGCCTTCGAATACATATGGCCTTGGTGTTGGAAAAAGTTCCACATTGTACATGCGGTTGAATCTCCGGGCGAATGTACGGGCCATCTCCAGGTTTTGCTCCTGATCTTTTCCCACAGGCACAAGGTGGGCTTTGTGAATGATAATATCTGATGCCATCAGGACAGGGTAAGTAAGCAATCCGGCGTTGACATTGTCGGGCTGCTGCCGCGCCTTGTCCTTGAAAGAAGTAGTTCTTTCCAGTTCTCCCAGGTAGGCATTCATATTCATCAGGACATACAGTTCCGAAACTTCCGGAACATCGCTCTGGATGAATACAGTTGCGATTTCAGGATCTATTCCGCACGCAAGGTACTCGGCAAGTACCTGCCTGACATTGGTATAAAGATGATGAGGAACGGGATGCGTCGTCAGGGAATGCAAATCGGCAATGAAAAAATAGGTATCATGATGATGCTGCATCTCGATAAAATTTTTCACCGCACCGAAGTAATTTCCCAGGTGAAGGTTTCCTGTCGATCTTATTCCGCTTACTACTGTTGGCATGACTGAATTCTATTAGTTGACAATTGTCAATTGATTGTTGACAATTATATATATTATTGAATATTAAATACTTAAAAACGCAAATACTACAAACCTTCCTTCCTCAGTAAATCACACAGGGTTCTTTTACAGTCACCCGGCAAAGTAAAAAATAACGGGATACAACATTGCCATTCGCGGAAATTTTGCACTTTTTGTTCAGAAGGCAGGCACCGGGTAAAATCCCAAATGTTATTGTGCGCAAAAATAGCAAAAGTCGGCTACTGTACAATTTCAAAATTTTCGGGATCAATCAGCGGCTCTCCTTTAAACCTGAGAATAATCTGGGCAACAGCCAGGGTATCTTTTTCACAATACCTGGCAATCCTGTCCAGGTTGTCCTCCAGGTAATAAACACCGGCAACCTGGCTGCCATCTATATCATCTTTGGGTGTAGGAACACCGAATACTGTGCACAGAAGGTCGAGTGAGGTATAGTTCTTATAATCTCCAAATTTCCACAACTGCATCGTATCCATCAGGTAATCACGAATTTCCCAGGGTTTGGCCCCGGCAATATCCAGGATGGATGGTAGTTTTAATCCGTTGATGAGGATTCGTCGCGCCAGGTACGGAAAATCAAACTCCTGCCCGTTATGGGCGCACAGGCGGTGGGCGGGATTGGACATAAATTTTTCCAGCATCACCAGGAAATCCTTCAGCAGGCTGACTTCGTCTTTCCCATAGAAAGACTTAACCCTGTAGATTCTTTTGTTGCCTTTCCTGTAAATGGTTCCACAGGAGATACAGACAATTTTGCCAAACTCTGAATAGATCCCAGCTCTCCCGAACAGGGATTCCGCACTTTCCCCCTCTTTGGACATGGCCTCAGCTTTGCGGATCCACAGCTTTTGCATTTTTTCAGGAAACTCAGACAGGCTCTGGACCTGGGGAACTGTCTCAATGTCCAGGTAAAGAATATGTTCGGGAAGAATTCTGTCAAGCATGGGAAATGGTTGAAGATGGGTTATCTGTATGCCTGATCTGTCAATCAGGCGTGATCATTCAGGTGTTTCTCGATGTACTGGGTTATAATGTCTATGGCGACCTCATTGCTTCCACCTTCTGGAACGATGATATCGGCATATCTTTTGGTAGGCTCAATAAACTGGAGGTGACTCGGCCTTACTGTATTCTCGTACCGCTTTAAAACGGTATGAACGTCCCTGCCACGCTCGATGAGGTCGCGCTGAATCACCCGCGACAGCCTTACATCTGCCTCACAATCCACGAATATCCTGATATCCATTAATTTTCTTAGTTCCTTGGGCCACAGGCAGAGGATGCCTTCCACGATGATGGCTTTCCTTGGAACAATCGTAGTGGTTTCTTGTGCACGCGTGCAGGTGAGGTAGGAATAGATCGGCTGATGAATTGTTTCTCCCCTCCGCAACTTGCGGATATTTTCTGCAAGAAGCTCGAATTCAAGGGCATCCGGATGGTCAAAATTTATTTTCTGACGTTCCTCCAGCGGGAGATTACTGTTGTCGCGGTAATATGCATCCTGTGAAAGGATGGTGACATCTTTCTCGGCCAGGCGTTCAATAATTTTGTTGACAACGGTTGTCTTACCGGATCCCGTTCCTCCTGCGATACCTATGACCAGAATGCTCATGCGGAGAGATGAATTGTGAATGATGAGTTAAGAATTATGAATCGCAAAAAACCGGATTGACCTGAAACTGTGCGATGCATGTAGCAAAGATAAAGTAATTTTTCACCAACCGGAATTTTACCGTTTCCCGAAATAGAAGAGAATGGAGAATATCTGCTATTTTTGTAAAAAAATTATCAGGGTGTCCAAAATAATTCCGGGCACAATCCTTTGTCAATGCTAATTTTCATTTTATTCCCATGTTCAATCACATTGTCCTATTTAAACTGAAAGATTTCCCGGACGAAACCCAAAAATCCCTTGTAAGAGCCCAAATCAGCGGATCACTGCTTGAGCTGAAAGGAAAAATTGCTGAGCTGAATTACCTGGAAGTAGGAGAAAATTTCGAGTTAAATGCTTCTTCCTTCGATATAAGCCTTGTTACCCGTTTTGATTCACAGGAAGGATTTGAAGCATACCGCGACCATCCCGAACACCTGAAAGTGGTCGGACTGGTTCGTGCCAATACTGTTGACAGGGCTGTTGTCGATTACCTGGATTAATTGCATAACTCATTAATCGTACCATGAAAAATCTTTATCCTCTGAAATTCAGACCTATATTCAAGGAAAGAATCTGGGGCGGCAGTAAGCTTCCGCAATTGCTCAATAAAAAATACAGTATTGCCCAATGCGGCGAATCCTGGGAAATTTCGGCTGTACAAGATGACATATCAGTTGTTTCGGATGGTTTTCTGAAAGGCAATAACCTGGAGGAGCTGATTGAAGTTTACATGGGAGAGCTGGTAGGAGAAAGTATCTATGACCGGTTTGGCACCGAATTTCCGCTTCTGATCAAATACATTGATGCCAATGACCGTCTCTCCATCCAGGTTCATCCCGGTGATGAACTTTCCAATGAGCGGCATGGAGCATACGGCAAGACTGAAATGTGGTATGTGGTACAGGCGGAAGAAGGTGCAGAACTGATTTCCGGATTTAACAGGACCATTGACAGGGACAGCTACCTGATAGCCCTTGAAAATGGCAAACTGGAAAACCTGATGCAGTATGATCCGGTAAAGGCCGGTGATGTATTTTTTATACCTGCAGGCCGGGTTCATGCGATCGGCAAAGGAATAGTAGTGGCAGAAATTCAGCAAACATCAGATGTTACCTACCGGATTTTCGATTTCAACCGGGTCGATGACAAGGGCCAAGCCCGCGAACTTCATACCGAACTGGCATTGGATGCCATCGATTTCAGGCATCACAAAAACGGGTACACAGATTATCTGCCCAAAGAAAATGAGCCGGTTGAACTTGTGAAATGCAATTATTTCACTACCAACCTGTTAAACCTTACCACATCCCTTGAACGAGATTTCAGCAGGATAGACTCTTTTGTGATTTATCTTTGCTTTGAAGGTACTTATACCCTTCAGTGGGAAGGAGAATCCGTTCAGGTACAGAAAGGCGAAACCATACTGGTCCCTGCCTGCATAGAGAATTTCAGCCTGAAGCCGGTTAAGGGAGAGGAAACAAAGCTGCTGGAAGTCTACATGGAGAAGTTATGAGTTATGAGTTATGAGTTATGAGTTATGAGTTATGAGTTATGAGTTATGAGTTATGAG
>CAZDLO010000145.1:0-7507 GCA_964506325.1 uncultured Tangfeifania sp. | reverse complement strand
ATTTCTTTGGTTCAAAAGGGGAGGTGAAGGTCAACAGGGGCAAATTTGTGCTGATCGTTGAAGGTAAAACCATCGCCGAATTTACAGATGTCCAGAAAAAGGAGGGTAAAATCAAATTAGCCGACGAGGTGAAGAAAGCGGAAGAGGGTTACCTGCAAAATGCGAAGATTCAACTATACAGGAGCAAAAACCACATCAACGATTTCATGGAGTGCCTCAAGAGCCGCAAGAAGCCTATTGCCAGTGAGATTGTTGGTGCCCACAGTGCCATCTGCTGCCACCTGATGAACCAGAGCTATTACCACCACGCCCGTTTTACATGGGATCCTGCCAAAAACGAATTCACCGGAGGTACCGGCGATCCGAAATGGCTCACCCGTGAATACCGTAGTCCCTGGATGGTCTGATCCCGCCCCGCTTCGAAAGGGGACTGGATGCTCCCTGTATTTAAAACTCAGTCGAATGACAATCAATTAAGAAAAATCCGGAAGGGCCTGGAATAGAAATGCCTTGTCCCGAATGAACCTTTCGTAGCAAACTAAACGAAGTACTGACACCGGGTGGGTTCGCACCCGGTGAACACGTGCCAATGAGCCCGATCTTAAATTGAAAATTGAAGGTTTATGGGGTAAAATCAGATTGTCAATCCGTTTAAAAATAAAAGAACTCCCCCAAATCCTGGCATCTTCCCGGCGTAAAGGCTCAAACACCTGCAAGTTCGCCTTGCAGGTGTTTGAGTCAAAGGGCGGGCCCATCCCGGCTTGTCGGGAGACCTCCAGAGTATGAGTGGGAAGTCTGCCCCATTTTGAATTTCCACTGATTGACACTGGTTGTCGGAAATCCTTGCGGATTTCCTGGCTTGTTATTTCTCCTTCTCCAATTCAATGAAAGTACTCCCGACATTCCTGAATAAAACAAAAATCGAAAGAATTGTAGCATCAATTCAAATTTCGTAACTTTGATAGTATCAAATGATAGTATTAATGAAGCCACCCTACCAAATAACACATTCAATCCTGCTAAGGACAGCCTCAATTTCCGAGAAAATTGGTGCGATAAAATCGTATTTTTTAGAGAGGCCCTCACCTTTACTCAGAAAACAGAATAAGATTAAAACCATTCATTCCTCATTAAAAATTGAGGGGAACACACTTACGCAGGAACAAATAACGTCCATTGTTGAAAATAAGCGAGTGATTGGTCCCCAAAAAGATATTAAAGAGGTGCTTAATGCTATTAAAGTATATGATCAGTTATCACAATTTGATCCCTATTCATCAAAGTCCTTTTTATCTGCTCACAACTTGTTGCTGGACGGTTTAATTGAAAATCCAGGAAAATACCGCAACCAGAATGTTGGAATATTCCAAGGTTCCAGGGTCGCACATATTGCACCTTCCCCTGAGAATGTTCCGATGCTTATGAAGGATCTATTTTCATACCTGAGGATAAAAGATGAAATGACATTGATTAAAAGTTGTGTTTTTCATTATGAAACTGAATTCATTCATCCATTTCTTGATGGCAATGGCAGAATGGGGAGACTTTGGCAGACGGTCATTTTAATGAAGGAATATCCGGTTTTTGAATATCTCCCTTTTGAAACATTGATTAGTCACACGCAGAAGGAATACTATGACGTTTTGGCCAATTGTGATAAAAGAGGGGACTCCACTGAATTTATCGAGTACATGTTAAACATTATTGATAGCTCCTTAAGCGAGTTACTAAGTTTTAACAACAGACTTGTTACGGATATTGAAAGAATTAATTACTTCATTTCATTGGGCAAATTTGAATTTTCCAGAAAGGATTACATGAATGTTTTTAGAAATCTTTCAAGTTCAACAGCAAGTCGGGATCTTAAAAAGGGAGTAGATTTAAACCTTTTAATTCGCGTTGGGGATAAAAACAAAACACGCTACAAGCCTTTATAGTTCGATTAAATAAACGAACGTCCCTGCAGATTTTTTCTGCATAAAACCCACATTCTCCCCCAAATCCCGGCGTCTTCCCGGCTTAAAAAATCAAACACCTGCAAGTTGGCCTTGCAGGTGTTTGAGTCTAAGGGCGGGCCCGGCAGGGAATGATCCAAAAATCACATCATTTTACCATAGGATGACTAGGTTTTACATTCGTTACCCTACAATTTTCGGAGTGTTCCCACATTATCCTGAATGATAACGCTTTCTCCATGTTGTCCCAGATCGACCACCAACTGTTTCAATGCTCCCAAATGCTGGACATTATCTTTTACAATCGAACTCTCCAGGTTTTTTACAACAATTCCGTAATCCGGCGAATAGAGCCCTGCCCCATCGTCTCTCCCTGAATTCAGTGCATTTCCTGTAAAGACAATACCCTGGGCATCCTCAATTCTCACGTGGGCGCTGTCGTATTCGTCGTTTCGCCCCCATTCGGGTTTGCCGCTCCTGAAGATCACATTTCCGGTAACTGCCATCGTATGGCAACCCCTCTGTGTACCTTTCAGGAGCTGGAGCCCGCAATGGCCGGATCTGTCGATGTAATTTCCGGTGATATTGTATTGAGCTCCGCCATGGATAATAATTCCGCCTTCTTTGTTCCACTCAATCCGGTTACCGGTTATAGTATTCGATGCATTTTCGTCGTAGGCAGCAATGCCTGCCTTCCCATTTCCCGAAAACCAGTTGTCGAGAATAAATCCGTCCCATCCCCGAATCCGCAGTCCACATCCCTGGTTGCAAAAACAATGACTATGGCGGACCACAAAGCACCAGATCCGTTCCAGTCGGATACCGTCACCGCTAAAGTACTCAACCCGGCAGGTATCGATCCTTGGCGTATCTTCCTGTTTGCCATAGTCCAGTGGTTTATCAACCATAATACCATGAATTTCCTTCCCCAGGTTGTTCCCTTTCAGGCACAGCCCAAACAAATAGGCCCCGTACGCTCCGGTAATATTGATCAGGCACCTGGAATTCGCATCTTTCAGTATTAAAACGGTACCGGTTCCATCCCGGTAACTCCACGATGGAAGGCCATGGATCCCGACTCCTGCAGGAACTCTGAGCTCCGAGCACAGATAATTTCCTTCGGGGATGAAAACCGATCCATGCGTTTTAGCCGCGACATCAAGCGCTTTCTGAATCAGTGAAGTGTCATCAGATGTGCCATCACCTTTTGCACCAAAGTCTTTTACATTCAGCATACCTGAATATTGACTTTCGCCCTGAGGTTGTTGAGTGGCAGCAATTGCGGGGACTACTGATGCGGCGGTCAGGATTGAACCCGCTGCTATAAAATTGCGTCGGGAAAATGTGTTCTGTTCCATGATTTTGTTAGTTAGTTTGCGGATTGTTATCTGTTCTGAAATTTGATGTTGTAGTTGCTTTGTTAATGACCAGAGATCATGTTTTCCTCCTGTTCGGTTTCGGACAGGTACATCGAGGAAACAAGATTAAAGTAAATGATATTGATGTTGTTTTTCTCATGACCGGTTTAACAATTTAAAAATAGTAAATAATCGGACTGGTGCCCCCTAACGGGCTTGTCCAACTCTATTTTTAAATGGCCAACTTTCAGGGAAGCTTACACTTGGAGTACTAACATTGGTTGATATTACAATGGTAGCAAATCTACTTATCATGGTAATCATAGGTGGTTATTCTACTTTTGTTAGTCGGCTTGATATAGATAAGCATGAAGATAAACCTGAATGGCTTCAGAAAATTGATGCCGGTTCTTTGAAAGTAAAGTTAGCCGGCTCATTGGTTGGGGTATCAGGTATTCATCTGCTGCAAACATTTATAAATATTAAGAATAATGAATCTGAACATGTAATGTGGCAAGTTATCATTCATTTTATATTCTTAACTTCTGCTGTTATGCTAGCTTATACAGAAAAAATTCTGAATCAAAGTCATAAATAAATTTATACCGGCAGGCATGATATGACATTAGAATCCATATTTTTAAATAATAAATAATCAACAACAATCAAATGAAAAATATCTGTTTTTTAGTTTTAACTCTAAGTGTCTTCAATGCATATTCCCAATCTGAAACCAATTGGAATCAGTATTTAGGTTCAGATAGAAATGCAACCGTAATTGGCGCAGGGATATTAAGATCCTGGCCCCCAAATGGTCCGGCAAAATTATGGTCTATCCCGCTTGGTCCTGGCTATGGTGGGGCGAGTATTTACGGAGATGAAGTTTTTGTATTGGACAGAAAGGCGGAAGAGACCGATGTTTTAAGATGCATTGATTTAAATACGGGGACTGAAAAATGGAGTTTTACCTACGAAGCAAAAGGAAAAATCCCTTATCCGGGATCAAGAGCGACACCAACTGTTGATGAAAACTATATCTGGAGTGTTGGGCCACACGGTCATATGCATTGTGTCGATAAAAAAAGTCATCAATCGGTTTGGACGTGCAATTTATTGGCAAAATATGGTGGAGAATTGCCAAATTGGGGATTTTCGCAATCACCAATAGTATTTAAAGATTTGGTTATTGTTGCCCCGCAAGGAGAGAAAGCAGGAGTAGTTGCTTTTAATAAACGAACGGGTCAGGTGGTATGGGAAAGCCGTAAATTGAGTGGATACCGATTTCATGTATCACCGGCATTAGGAAACTATGGAGGAGTGGATCAAATAATAATGATCAGTTCATGCGTAAAAAACGACGGTTTGGTTTCTGATGAGGTAGTGGCTTTTGAAGCCGAAACAGGGAAGGAACTCTGGACATACAAGGGACTGAACTCATTTGCAAGTATTTCTCCGGCTACGATAGTGGATTCAAAAAGACTCCTTTTGACCGAATGTGCATATAACGATAAATACGATCCGGTAACCGTCATGTTGGAAATTACAAAAGAGGGAAACCTGTTTGAAGTAAAAGAACTGTTTTTTAATACCCTGGCTGGAAGCAAAATACACCCTCCAGTCATTCTCGATAATCACATTTACCTTAACAATACAGCGGGTGCAAAAATGCAAATGACATGCTTAACTTTTAATGGCGAGGTGATTTGGGGAAAGGGTTCTGCTCCAAACTTCGAGCTTGGCGGGCTAATAATGATCGATGGATTAATTATCAATCAAAATGGTAAAAATGGGGATATTCATTTAATAGAACCCTCACCCAAAGGTTATAAGGAGATCAGTAAAGCTTCATTTTTCAATTCCGAAAAATCGCAGGCTTGGGCTCCGTTGGCTTTTAGTAAGGGTAAATTGATTGTTCGGGATATGGAGAAAATGGTTTGCATTGAATTGAAAAATTAATTGAATGAAGTGCCGCCTATTCTCTGGTTTTCCTGAATTTTGGCCATTTGAAGGAGTGATCCTGGCGCAAAAATGAAAACACCCTCAATTCGACCTTGTATGTGTTTGATTTTGAGGGTAGTCCATTCCGGTTTACCGGAAGACCCCCCGGATTATGAGTGGGAGGTCCAAACCATTTTCATTTTCCACTGGTGGATACTGGTAAACACTGGTTGTCATTTACACTTTTATCTTCCACCGGTTGACTCCGGTTGTCGGAAATCCTGGCGGGTTTTTCAAATCCAAATTTAAAATAGTCGACTTTCAGGGAAGCTTACACCATCTGTTAATTATCTCAAATTAAATCACATATATCCAACAAGGAGGATTTAATTAGCCCCGGCGGAAGGTGTATTATTGTCCGGCGCGACCTTTAAGCGTAAAGAAACCTTTTGATTTTCTGGGTTGGAGTTCTTTCGAATGGCTCTGCCTGTATCAATATCATCTGAACCTGAGAAAATTTATTGACATGAGAATTCACATACAGCTGAAGTTCCTGTATCAATTCATTCACTTTTTCATTGTAAAGTTCTGCCTGATCCATAAGAACCTGGTATTGAGCTTCAATCTCGTCCATATTTAAACGCACAAGTGCCACAAGTTTCCCTTTCCTTAGTATAACGAGTGATTCAACAACATTTTTAAAATTATTGATCACCGATTCAATCTCTTCGGGATAGATATTTTCTCCAGATGCACAGACTATCAAGTTTTTCAAGCGTCCCTTAAATGCCAGGTATCCTTTTTTGTCAAAAGAACCCAAATCACCTGTTTTAAACCATCCGTCTTCAGTAAGTACCTCTTTGGTTAAGGCAGGCTCCTTGTAATAGCCTCTCATCACATTTGGCCCTTTGATCCAAATCTCCCCCTGCCCATTTTTGCCATCCGGCTGATTTATCTTCACTTCGCATCCTGGCATGGCCGGGCCAATAGTATTCAATCGGGTAGCGGCAGGTCCTGCTCCTGCTGCAAGTGGAGCCGTTTCCGAAAGACCAAAGCCTATAGAATAGGGAAATCTCGCTTCTTTCAAAAATTTTTCAACTGTGGGATCCAGCTTTGCACCACCAATTCCAAAGAAGTTCAACTCTCCTCCAAAAGTCTTTATCAACTTTTTACCGGCCATCCGATTGAGAAGCAACCGAACGGGTAAAATGCGATACAATAGCCTGATGAATAGATTTTTACAAAATACCGGCTGAATTTGTTTTTTGTAAATTTTCTCAATGATTAACGGAACAGTGAGCATGATGGTTGGTTTCACCATCTGCAAAGCAGGAAGCAAAACCGCAGGAGTTGGAGGTTTCCTGAGGTAATGGACAGATGCACCAAACATAACAGCAAAAATAAAACCAATGGTATTCTCGTAAGCGTGGGAAAGTGGCAGCAATGAAAGGAACCTGTCTTTGGAATTAATTTTATGAATCAGTCCTCCTTGCTGCGCATCCCAAACGATATTTTTATGGGTGAGCATTACTCCCTTGGATTTTCCTGTTGTTCCTGAAGTATAAATAATTGATGCGAGATCATCTTCTTCCACTATGTCCAAAGTGACATTTTCAGTAGCATTTACCTCGGTTGTTTCAAAACCTGAAATTTTTTCAAATGTTTCAATCCTGATAATCACCTTAGATGGATCAGCTGTTAGCTGCTCAATCTTGGACAAAAGATTCTCTGAGACAAAAACTATTTTGGACTCAGAATGTTGGATGATATTGTGGATTTCGATGACTGAAAAATCAGGAAGAATGGGAACAACCACTGCACCGGTTGAAGCTATAGCAAAATAGGCGATTCCCCAATTGGGCATGTTAGTACTCAGAATTGCAATTTTATCATCCTTGGAAATTCCCAGGGAAATAAGCTGACGTATTACCCGATTAATCTCCACTTCAAGCTGAGAGTAAGTGCAGCTCTCTTCCCCTGCAAAAACCAGGGAGGGTCTTGGTCCATACTGACCAAAACTATTTCGAAGCATGGAAGGTATTGTATATTTTTGCAGTTGGCTCATCTTGAAAAATTTAAGAAGTATGTAAAGTTACAATTGTCGATTAAATATTTGTAGGAATCAGGTTTTTTTGTAAACGGAGAACCATAAATTCTTAAAAACTCCATATCTGAACCTTTGATCTCCTTAAATTCGTTTAAAGAAGTCAACCATCGGTGTATAAATTTTCAGCACAAAACTTCAATTATCCCCCA
>CAZDLO010000144.1:0-7610 GCA_964506325.1 uncultured Tangfeifania sp. | reverse complement strand
CCTGGGGCAATAGCGTTAACCCTGATTTTAGCTGAGTAATTGTCACAAAAATAAACAGCCAGCCACCGGGTAAAATTGATAACCGCTGCTTTTGCCGCTGCATAAGCTGATGCCCGGGTAAGAGGCCTGAATGCAGCAATTGAAGCTATATTGACTATTGAACCAAGTTGTTGCTTTGCAATTTCTTTCCCAAATACCTGGCATGCAAGAATGGTACCCGCATAATTAAGGTCCATAACTTTTTTGTTTGCTTCTTCGGGGATATCAAAAAACGAAAGAGAATCAGAAGTAGTAGCTTCCTGTATGTTGCCGCCGGCACCATTAACCAGGCAGTCAATTTTCCCATATTTGCCGATAATTTTTTCACAACAGTCTTCCAGACTCTTTTTATCAAGCACATCACAAGTCAGGAAAATTGCCTCACAATTATGTTTTTTTATGATTTCTACCGTCTTTTCGGCAGCTTCTTTAGAAATATCGAGTATAATTGTTTTAGCTCCGCATTGAGCTGCTGTTATGGCAATTTCACCTGTTAGAATGCCACCGGCACCGGTTAAGACTACTATTTTACCCTCTAGGGAAAACAACTTTTCAAGTATTTGTTTATCCATAAATTATGAAAGATCGTTTGTAAAGCACTTAAATGGCCATCACTGATTACCTGATTATTGTATACAAATATAATATTATATTCAATATTATCGACCTTATATAATTTATTTGTATACATTATGGAAAATAATTTTTGATTATATTTGTATGCCTGAATACCTTATTTATTTAAATGCATAACCATGGCTGATATTTATTCGATTTTATTCAACAGGATTATCTTAGGGGAATATACTGTTGCTACCAGACTGAAAGAAGAGTCTCTTGCGAAGGAATTTAATACCAGCCGAACACCCATTCGTTCAATATTGCAGCAGCTTGATCAGGATGGCCTCATTAAAATACTGCCAAACAAGGGAGCTGCTGTATTGCCTTTCTCCGCTGATGAGATAGAAGAAATTTATGAAATAAGGAAATCCCTCGAATTATTATGCCTTGAAATCTCCTTCAAGATAATTAGTATACAAAAACTCATAGAAATAAAGAAGGAAATAATTGAAAATGCCAAAAATGAAGATATACAGCTTCAAACGGAATTGGATGGTAAGTTTCATTCCTATATCATAAATTCAACCGGAAAGAAACGTTTGATTGACATGTTGAACCAGCTTTCACGTTTGATTCAAAGTTTCCGGGGATTAGGCTTCATGCACAAAGAATCGAAAGAGATAACAATCAAGGAGCATCTTGAGATTATTGATGCTTTATGCAGGCGGGACATAGTCAATGCAAAAGAACTGATGAAACAGCATATTGAGAATTCCAAAATGATTGCTTTATCTCATTTATTTCTGAAACAGGGGAAATAAGTTCCTGGATCATACAAGATTCATTGATAATCCAAGAATAATTATCGCTAAAGCCAAAACTGAAATTCCTGAAACCATAATTTTTTTTGGTTTGGCTCCTACACCTGCCCACTCTCCGGTTAAAACTCCAAAAATATTTCCGGCGATGATCCCCGAAATCATTAAAACGGGGAATCCAAGATATGCCCCCAATTCACCGGCCATGGATGTTCCTGCTCCATAAATCGCAACCGAGCCCGACCACATAGCACCCATAAATGCAACCATGATCCAGTAGGAAAATGTCCCTTTAAGCGCATAATTTTTATAGGTTTTATTTTTAATCAGAAGATAAAGGCTGTACAGAACATTAACCAGGAAATTTGAGGTAAACACCAGGGCCATCGCTGCGTTTCCAGCATTGGCGGGATTAGCGCCCAATTTTAAAGCCTCAACTGAAATACCTTTCCCATATATCATTCCAAAGTTCATGGTCGATGAAAGTATACCGGCAAAAATGCATATCAAAACTCCTGTTTTAAAGGAAGTTTTCTTTACACCTTCACCCGTTTTTTCAATCCCGGTATTCTGATCTTTGTCTTTTAACAATCCGGCCCAGGCACAAATATACAGGCCGGAAATCATTACAAGAATCCCTGCAAGGAGCACCAAGCCTGGTAATTCTATTAATTTTTCAGGATAATCCATTGCCAGGGGGATGACAGAACCTCCTATAGCCACTATACCCATCATAAGGGCTAATCCGATGGAAAACCCAATTGCATCGAGTCCTTTTCCATAGAATATTCCTCCTATTCCCCAAGTCGTGCCAAAAAGCAGGGCTAAAACGATCGCTGAAACAGGAACATTTCTATAGACCTCGCCAATAGAAGGGATGGTTAGGAAAGCAAGTGGCCATGGCACCAGCAAAAGAGCCATGAGGGAGCCTCCTGCCCAGGTATTTTCCCATGCCCACTTCTTATTATATTTTAACGGAAACGAAAACATACCCAAAAGGGAACCTCCGAGAAGCATCAGAAGAAAACCAATAAGAAAATTATTCATTGTATCAGAATTTATTGCAATAATTCAACATCATTATCAGGTAATTAATTGATCTCATTTACCATTTATCTATCAGCCGTTTTTCGGCTTCACGTAATTCACAAACCTCACCATCCGGACCATGGAAATATACTATCCATATGTCCATATTCCAACGGTTTAATTGGTCATTTCATTCAGGTTTCGCGATGACTTCGAATTCCAGGTTATAAATTTTCCTTTCACCGGGCTGCAATAGGATAATTGTCCCGTTTTTTTGCGCTGCTCCCCTTCCAAGCAGGGTATGTGTGGCAGGTTCGATACCCACCATGTATTCATTTTTGCCAAAATGCTGCCAGTTTATCAACCACGGCAGTTGCTTTTTGGGGAAGCGGAGCTTTACCTCCAGTCCCAGCTGATGGTTACGGAGCCCTCCTTCGCACATCCCTGACGGGTCAGCCTCAAGATCTATATATCCTACAGACTCACCGGAACCCAGGTGTTCTTTGATGGGCGGAAGGCATTTTTTTAAATTAGGGTAATTCTTTTCGTTGAATATAAAATCGTTGCCCGCCCCGCCCCGCGATTGCCATGAACCTTCCCAAATGATATCCGTGCCTTCGTCCACCAACGGATAACCGAAGTTGAAGTGGTACAGGAGCATGTGCGGTGCCGGAGTATTCCCCAGGTTGGTTACCGTATCGCTTATAGTGATCTTTGGAGAACCCAGCCTGACTGAAATAGTTCTCTTCAATTCGAGGTGAGGTCCTGTGACAGCTGTTGAATGAAGCACACGGCCCGTAATGCTCATCTGAGGTTCATCATCCCGCAGGTCCGGCTGGATGATGGATTCAATCGATGCAGGGATGTTCGAGATCCTGTCGTGAAGACCGCATTCGCCATTTTCATCTTTTTCCGGGTTTCCGATGTGTGTAAGTCCACAGGTGGTCATCAACCCGCCTCCAAAACTGTTCAGCCAATCCAAACCTGATGTGGCACATGGATTGGGAGTAGTAACTCCCAGATGGCTGATCCATGCCAGGCTGTTTTGGTTGTAAAAGGCATCGGCTATATCCATCGCACGGTCGATGACCACTTTAAACCGCAGTCCACTGCCGGTATTGAACCACGCTATGCGGCAGCCACGGGCTGTACCGTCATCCAGCACCGAAAGTTCTATCCCCCCTAACTGATGGGGATTCGATATCTTATCTTTCCAGTTCTTGTCTTTCATTTTTTATACGTTTTTAGTATTTTATTAGATTTGTTTATCTCATTGTCTGACCGCCATTCACACTTATTGTCTGGCCATTTATGTAATCCGCTAAGGGTGAAGCCAGGAATATAACGATATTTGCCACTTCTTCTGGTGTCCCAAGCCTCCCTAACGGAATATCAGATGTATGATCGCTGGTAAAGCCAAGTTGTCGCGCCATCTCAGTATCAATCAAACCAGGACAAATTACATTAGTATTAACTCCGTGACTACCACCGTCTAATGCAAAACACTTGGTAAGTGTGATAATACCGCCCTTTGATGCTGAATAGTTAGCACCTGAAACAGGATTTATTTAAATATTTCAACTTCATTATAAGGCAATTAATTGATCTCCTTTACCATACATCTATCATCCGTTTTTCGGATTCACGTAACTCACAAACCTCGCCATCCGGACCATGGAAATAAACAATCCATACGTCCTTTCTGAATTCAACCGGTTCGCTGATAAAACGCACTCCCTGCTTTTTAAGTTTTTCATATTCCTGCCTCACATTATCAGAACGGAATCCGATATGACTGAAACCTTTATCAGCCTGGATACGGTCGTCAGGTATCAGCTTTCCTTCCGGTACCTTGTATTCAAACAACTCAAGCGCATTGCTGCCGCATTTCAAATGCGCAATGCGAACCTGGCAACCGGGCATTCCGACAATCTTGCCTAATAACTCACTCCCCTGCATGGTTCGCATTAATTCAAACCCGAAGTTCATACAGTAAAAGTCAATAGATCTCTCCAAATCAGAGACACTCAATGCAACATGTTCAAATCTTACGTCCATTTTTTTCATTTTTTCTGAATTTATTTTTTTCGGCCCAAAGTCCCTGTGCAGGTTTCGGTACATAATATACTTCTTCCCCATCTGGCAGGATGTTTACTCCCTCTTTTAAGCTGAAAGGATCATATCTTTTTATTAGTTCATCATAGGGAGCGTGATTGCAAAAAACAGACTCCATCTCTATTCCTGTAATATTCTTAATTCCGTAAGTTATCCTGAATCGCCCTTCAGGTGAGCTGATCAGAAGGTGAGAAAGGGGCGCAAGAAATATATCAAAATCACCCTCACTTTTGAATGCCTCTAACAATTTTTCGAAGCTCTGATACCCGTACTTCCTGATGATGCTATCGTTGGACCGGTCCTCGCCAAATGAGCTGATACCCGGACAGAGAATAATAAGTTCCCCCCCGTCCGCTACAGCCATCCTGGTCCTGTAAATTGCCTTATTGCCAACCCATGTGGATTTGAATTCCTCAGGATCGAGGTAGGCGATGACTTTCCGGTACTCCTTATCGAGAAGCTTAATATTCACCTGCTGGCAAAGAGCTGCCCCCTCAACATAACATTGCACGTCGTTTCCGGCAAATATTCCCCTTGTTACCATCTGTTCTTTTTCGTCAATACCCCTGATAGTCAGTATATATGAAACCGGCAAACGGGATGTAAAATGGTCGCTCATGTAATCCAGTACTTTTCTTACCGGGGAGCTGACATGGCCCATCATGTTTTCAAGTCCGTACATAGCACCGATAAAATGGGTTTTGCCGATTATATCAATTCCACCTACGCCGATAAACAGGTTTTTATTGTAGTTGGCAATTCCGACCAGTTCGTGTGGAACCAGCTGACCAACACTGATGATCTGATTCCAGCGGCCTTCAGTAATTGTTCTGTTTATTTCGCAATGCAGGGGGAAATCAACCAGTCCGTCTGTAAGTTCCTTCATGGTTCCGGAAGAGATTGTGCCCAGCCTGACTATGTCATTCTTCCAGTCATGCTTTTTGAATATCTCATGAGGAATGCCCGGGTACATGGTATCCATTTCTTCATTTGTCAGGGGTACATGTGTACCCAGAGTAGGCATTATTTCAATAAAGCTTGTGTTTTTCAGTTTTCCGTAAAGCATGCAGGTGATTTCTCCGGCATAGGAATACATGCGGGTAATATCAGGAGGAAGGATTAGTACCCTGTCAAGCCTCCCCATCTTGTTCAGCATTGAATCCAGCAATTCTGAAATGTGGTTCTTATCGATCAACAAACCCGGATTTCCTTCGCCAAAGTAGATCATAGTTTATAGAATTTTACTGCGTTGTCATGGAACAGCTTTTTCAGATCAGCTTCCGAACATCCTTTAACCAGTTCCAGAATTGTGTTGACACAAACCGGGAAATCTGCCGCAAGAGTCGACACAGGCCAGTCGCCTGCAAAAATTGTCCTTTCAAATCCGAAACACTCAAAAATATGATCAGCGTAAGGCCTGATATCATCAATCGTCCAGTTTTCATGATCTGCCTCAGTGGCCAGACTGGAAACCTTGCAGCAGACATTTCCGAACTGCGATAATTCCTTGATTTCTTCCTTCCATGGATGCAACTGCCTGTTTTTAATATCCGGTTTCCCGATGTGATCAAGGATCATTGGTATTTCCTGGCATTGTTCGACAAACTTCAGGGTATTCTTGTTATGGATATAAGAAATACAGATATCAAAGGTGAAACCGTATTCGCCAAGCATTTTTACTCCTTTGATAAAACCAGGCAGCAGGCAAAAATCCAGATCGGATTCAAACTGAATAATCCGCCGGATCCCTTTCACCAATTTGTTTTTTGAAAGGGCCTCCAGTTCATTGCGAACTTCTTCACCATTTTCGAGGGGAGCCCATGAAACGATGCCTTTGATCCTTTTATCGGTTTCGGCAAGTTTTGTGACCCATTCAACCTCCTGCCGGTACTGGCCTGGATCACATTCGCACTGGACAAAAACAATGCTTTCCACATCAATCCCGCCGCAGGCTTTGTTATAATCATCCATTAAAAAGGTCCGGTTAAGGACAGGGACATTATCGAGCCAGGGGTAATGAAGTTTTTTTATATCCCAGACATGAACATGAGCATCTATTATTGGAAATTTGATCATAATATTATCACTTAACTTTCCATCTTAATATGCAGATGCTTTTCTTCGGGAATATTATATACACTGCAGTCATTGGCATAGGTCCTTTCAGGAAGAACGATCAGGACATTTACACTGTCACAACCATATGCAAACGGAGCATGATGCCATACTCCAGGTCGAAGAGCAACAAATGTACCTTCAGGGACCCTGAAAATTTCAAATTCTTCAACCGGAGCTTCACCAACAGATGTAGCAATTCCTACATGAATAAGGATATCTCCATTCAATGGTAATATTCCCTCGCCACAATTGCCGTGTGATTCGGTTACATCGACAATCATCGGCCTTTTCATGACTCTGCAAACTGAAAAAGATGCCAATGACGTGTTCCCAAGAAATAATTGGGTCATATCCCTGAAAAATTCAATCGGTTCACAACCCAATTTAGGTGTTTTCGGATCATACATATCAGAAAAATACCCATATATGTGAAAATTTTCGATTTTTAAATCTTTAATAATTACTTCCTGCATAATACCCTTTTTAACTAATCTCAATTTAAAATGAAAATATGGCCTCAGGCTCTTTAAAGTGAGCCTGCAACCACAGTAGTTTCCCCAATACCCTCCGGTCCCATTCCCAGGTATCCACCATCAATCGGCAGGTCGGTTCCTGTAATAAAGGATGCATCATCACTAAGCAGGAATAAGGTTGGGCCGGCACATTCTACAGCTTCGCCACAACGGCGCAGCATGTGATATTTGCCCCAGATGGGTTCCCATTTGCTTCTGCCACCTCCGTCCATCATCGAAGCCTTTTCCACTTCCCTGGTCCATATCCATCCGGGACTTACACTGTTCACCCTGATATTATATTTTGCAAGGTCAAGAGCCTGACATTTGGTCATCTGGTTCACTGCTCCTTTTGATGCGTTATAAGTCCAGCGGTCAACCTGGGAAATATGGGCTGATATGCTCGACATATTTACTA
>CAZDLO010000143.1:0-7746 GCA_964506325.1 uncultured Tangfeifania sp. | reverse complement strand
AAATCGACTAAAAAATTCTCAGGCATCTTCTATTCTTCAATAAAAATCTCAACCCCCATTACTGTCTCAGTTACAAACAGGGCATAAACTAATCCGTTAGAGTCCACTGCTGCAGTAGTCTCTCGATGAGAAGGATCGGAAAAACTCCATTCGGTCACAAAATCTGCATTATTGTTATATTTTATGATGCTGATATTTTTCCCGTGTCCACTTTTAAGTAGTGCTTTCTGGTCTCCTCCCTTTCCTCTGACTAATAAATAGATATTACCCCACCTGTCACCAGTTATGTTATGAAAATAGACAGCACCATCAGGTGGGTCACCATGTGCAAAAACATTAAGGATGTTTCCTTCAGGTGTAAACTTAAGTGTTGGCCCATAATAGCTGACCACAAATACGTCGCCGGCAGGATCCACAAAAATACCATGTGGCGAATTCATTTCACCAACATTCATATTCTTATAAGCTTCCCAGGCTCCAAAATAATGAAGAAATTTCCCGGAAGCATCGTAAACATTCACCCGCATATTATCAACATCGGTGATGAATAATCTGCGATCAGGATCAAAACCAATGCCATGAGCCCGAAGTATCTGTCCCGGCCCCCGGCCTTTTTCCCCAAAGATACGAAGAAACTTTCCCGGATGGTTAAAAACTTGAATTCGTGCATCATCACCTTTACTATCGGTCACAAGAATATTCCCTTCCGGGTCATTCCTGACCTCTCTTGGAGCCAAAAACTGACCTGGATTTTCGCCTGGTCCGTCTCCAATCTCATTTAAAAATTTACCCTCTGCTGTGTAGCGAAAAACCCGGTTAGCACTCTCATCCGCAATAAGGAGGTTACCCTCTTTATCCAGACCAAGTCCATGAGGGGATTTCATTCTGGATTCCGTACTATTTATTTTTTCGGTCCAGATTCGCATTGATTTATACCTTACTGACGAATCACCTACAATTACTGTCGCATAAAGAATGTTATTCTGTGCTTCTTCAGTATAACCACTTACGTGGATTTCTCGTGGCTGTGGTATTTTATCTGGTGCCCGATAAATACCATCCATGCTGATTGTGCCTAATACCTTATTCCCTCCAACGATATCATTAACAGCCCATTTAACGACCTTCGGATTTCTGGCAGGCATTAACCGTGTAGCCTTTAGCACAATTATGAATCGCTTCTCCTGACCAAGTTTCAAATGAATCAGTGATGGACTAATTATTGCTCTATCCTGATCCTGGTTAGATTGACCAAACGATGTATTTAAAAACCCAATTGAGATCAACCCGACTAACAGAAGTAGATTAAAACGTCTTGTTTTCATAGCATACATAAATTGTTATTCCCAATAGTGAAATTGTTGTTAAAATAAAAGCCTGAATACCTTATAAGTAGTCAATTCCTTATTTTGCTCATTTCTTCGAAAATAAGTTGTCCATCTTAAGAAGTTCAACATCTTTGACAAATACCTCAAACTGCTTGTCAGTCATATTCTTTACAGGGGATCTGAATTTTCCACATTCCAATCCCACATATCTCATAAAAGCTTTCCCCGTTCCGATTCCTCCGTACTTGCCCAGAAGCCTTATCATATCGATAGACTTTTGCTGAAGATGCTGTGCATCAACAAGATCTCCTTTCTGAAATGCATCGATCATTTTATGATACAATGGAGCTGCATAATTATAAGAACTTCCAACAGTTCCCTTACATCCAAGCACAAGAGACGACAGTAAACATTCATCTCTTCCCCATAAGATATCATATTTTCTGTTTTCGAAATTCAGGCAGGAAAGGAAATCCATAAAATCCTCATGTGTATATTTAATCCCAGCAAAATTAGGCAGCATTGTTGAAATCTTCTTTAGAAAACTGAACATGGAAATATTTACTCCTGTCAGAACCGGAATATGATAAAAATAAAGCGGCATCTCAGGAACAGATTCTCCAATTAAAGTACAAAACTCAGCCAGTTGGGTTTCGTCAGAAGGTTTGAAATAGTAGGGGGCAAGCACTGCAATTGCTGAAAATCCTGCTTCATAGGAGAAAATGGCATTTTCGATACACTCCTTATAGGAAGTCCCTCCCACAAGGTTTATAATCCGCATCTTCCCACCTGATTTATAACATTCTGCCCACTTCATTGCGTGGTCTTGTTTTTCTTTCTGAGTGAGAGAGACACCTTCGCCGGTTGACCCATTAATAAAGGCTCCGCAGACTCCGTTTTTTTCAAGAAAGTCATAATAAACCGGTACCATATCAAGATTAAGGTTCCCATTTATATCCATAGGAGTAAATGGAGCTGCAACCAGACCTTCAAATTTCTTTCTCTTTTCCATTTTGTTTAATTAACTTGTATTTATAGAGCAGAATATTTCAATAAAAAATAATCATATTCATTCTCACTTGTTCAATTCAATAACAACTTTATCAATAACCGGGAATCTGTCACCATTATCCGAAATCAGCACCGCCCTGTATTGGAGGAATTTCTTCGTTGAATTAAAACCAAATACCCCTGAACCATCTAATGGGGTCCATTTCTCCTCTTCCAATACTCCCTTTTTAGTTGCTGTCCTGATTTCAAAAGTTAATTTTGTTCCTTCAGGGATATCAGCCACGAAACTAAGTTTACCCTTCGTTCTATTGTTATTCCAGTTTATAATTGAGGATTCATAACTTTGCCTCCAGGTTCTGTTATAAATATGACCCATATCTTCATTATGGGACCAGTGAGGACCTCTGGTTGGTAGTTTTACAATTTTGGGATCAGAAAACCTGTTGCCATCATTGTAATAAATTCTGGAGTAAGTATTGTGGCTGCCATCCCTTGAATGATTGTTTACTTGCAGGTCCAGTTTGCCATCCTTGTTGAAATCAGCCGCAAATGAGTCAGATCCTGAATCATTTGATAATATTGTCCTGTTACCTGGGCTAAAACCTTCCTTGCTTCCCCAGTATAAGTAGCAGGGTACCATTTCACGGGTCAGATCATAAAGATAGGTGGGGCAAAACATGTCGAGAAAACCATCATTATCAAAGTCGGCAACACAGATTCCAAGTACAGAGAAGCTTGGAAGCCATTGGGATTTTGAATTTTTGAATCCACCATCACTTCCCCACAGAATAAAAATACCCATATCATGGTGATTATTAGTGGATTTGTCGTTATAACAAGGGGCAATTATATCAAGCCATCCATCTCCATTAAGGTCAGCGGTCTCCAAATCACTCACGGAAGGAATATCAATTTCAGTACATTTTTCAGCGTTGTATCCTTTTTGGCTGCCATAAAAAACCCTTACACCTACCTGTGGGTCATTGTATGTAGAGGCAGCAATATCCAACCATCCATCCTTGTCGTAATCTGCCAACTGAATGCCTATTGACCGGCCAGTACATGGAATTAGAACCTTATTTTTGGATGAAAACCCAGCCTCGGTACCATAATATATTATTATATAAGTTTTTGATGATCCATCCAAATTATTGTACTGGCCCATTACTAAATCCAGGTACCCGTCTTTGTTAAGATCAGCTATATTACTTGAACCAAGAGTTGCTTCTGTCAGAATTTTGCGGTTTTTGATGCTGAAGTCATATCCCTCAGGTGCACCATAGAATATATTGGCACCTGCCAAAGAATCTTCTTCATAGCTCTTTGCACCATGCATTTCATCAAGGATAACAATATCATTATAGCCATCAGCATTTAGATCAGCTGCTGAGAATTCATACCCTGCTCTGAAAGGGATACTCGTACGCTTATTTTCACTGAACCCCTCTTTACCCCCCCAGTAAAGATAAGCAGGTACTTTCTCGTCAACAGTCCCTCCAGTACTGTTACAAAATACAACCTTGTCATTACTGAAATGACTTGATGAAACAGCTATTACATGTGCTGCCCCGGTTGTAGTTATTCCTTTAATGTCTTTTTCAAAAAGTCTATTGCCTTTACCATAGTAAATAATTGACTGACATTTGAATTCTTTTTCTCCCTTATTGATTGCAATAGCGATATCTTTCTTACCATCGCCATCAAAATCACCAATCGCTGATGCGCTGAGTTTGGGAGCTGCCAAGCTTATTGAATTTGCAGCAGTGAAGCCATTTTTATCTCCCCACAATATGTGAGCCGAGCTTCCTGAGCCTGCTTTCGCTCCCATATACTCACCCATCGCTGCATAACCTACTGATAAATATGACAACAGTATATCATTCAAGCCATCTTTGTCAATATCACCAACAACTATATTTGAAGAATTAAAAGCTTTAATTTTAATTGCTTCCCCCCATGCTCGCTTAGGTAATCCGGAAATTATGTATAACATCTCCTCATTTGTACCTACAAGGAGATCCAGTGTATTATTGTTGTCGCAGTCACCTGTTGCGATAGAATAGCCCTGGGATCCATTCAACTTAATTAAGGAGGTGTCAGCTACATACTTACCCTCTTTCATCGGAGTTGCCCAATAAATAACGATACTATTATTTTCCGTTAAAACTGCCAAATCAGATGATCCGTTGTTGTCGAAGTCGCCGGATGTAATCTTGGAAGCTTGCGGGACTCCTAGATCATGAACCCTTGTATTGAGAAAGCCTCTTTCTCCTCCCCAGAAAATTCTGATAATATTCCCTGAGGGTTGTCCAGGTAACCATGCCTGGCTATTTAATGTTACTATATCTTCCCATCCATCATTATTCAGGTCAGCGATTGCAACAGATTTTATATTAAAAACAGGAAGAGCTGCCTGACTGAGAGACGGAGGCCAGCCATCTTTTTCACCGTAAATTACAGTTACAAAATTGCGGTAGCTTTGAGTTCCGTTATAATTCGGACAAAATACCAAATCTTGAAAACCATCATGATTTAGATCAGCGTTTCTAACCTCCAATGATCCACGCAAAGCAAGGGATTTTTCTACAATGCTTTTATCTTTCTGAATATCTCCCATGGTGGCCGGAATATCTGAATAAGAATCATGAGTATGAGGAAATAGTAAATCTACATACCCATCATTATTATAGTCAAAGCGGTGTATAGTACGAATCTTCCCATCCCTGCTGACATAAATATTATTACCTGAAGCATCCAGTTTGCCATCTGTAAAATCTTCAAAACTGTCATCTGTCCATATCTGGGATTCCACATTGAAAGCAACCCCAAACATAAAAATAAAGATTATCGTAGCGGCTATTTTCATTTTTAATAATGTGATAAGTGGTAATACTTTTTTCATGATTTCTGATTTTATAGTATTTACAATTGCGAGATTTAATATTCGGATTAATTCAATGGATTTGTGTAAATTTTAAAGGTCCCGGTTATCCTAAAAATTATTCTATAAGGAATAATTGATGTTTTTTTTTAATTACGTAAAACAATAATTAATTTTATTATATATGTTTGTATTATATAATACATAAAACAAATTTAAATATTTAATTCTTAAATGCAAATTAACATTCAATATTTTTTGAAATTCATTTATGGATTTCACCTGTTTCACATTAAATTGAATGAGGGTAACATCAGTTTCATTTCATGACATCAGAAATCCATCTGCTATTAACTAATGTTTTCAAAGAATGAATTCATGAACCGATAAAGAATCTAAGATTATGAGAAATTCCATAATAAAAATCATACACATTGGGTTGTATACTTGTTTCCTTCTGGTTTTACCATTTTCTCAAGGTTGCCAGTTCGTTGTGAAAAATGTTAACAACCCTAATAATTTATGTCTTCAGAACCATCTCCTTTCCCTCGAATTCGATCCTGATCATAGCACACTTACTTCCATCATCAATAAGCTTACCGGAGAAAAGTATGAGGTAAGAGGAGATGCCTTTTCTGTTGAAACCACCGCTTTGCTATATACTCAGGCAGAACTAAGCAGAACCGATTATAAACTTTCTTCCGAGTCACTTATTTCACACTACTCTAATGCTGACATAACCGTTACGGTATCCTATGAATTGAAGCCGACAGATCATTTCTTTCAAAAAAGAATGGAAGTCAATTTTTTATCTGCTACCGGCCTTAAAAATATAGTTGTCAGCCAAATGGAATTTAATACTGATGAGATGGCTTTAGTTTGCTACCGACATCCTGATTTTGACTGGATCACAGAATATATTATTGCAAAGCATGGTAATGAAAACCGAAAGCGGCGACCTGATGACAGCGAACCCGTGAGCACTTTTTTCGGACGCACTGCTCTTGGAGGCTTTTTCACCGGCATGGAGATGTCATACGACAACTCCAAATCTGATCATAACTCTCTCATTCTGAGTTACAATCCTAATCTTAAAATCAAAGCAGGAGAACACTTTACATGTGAAAACATGTATTTCGGTGTATATCGTAATAATATATTTGATAAACGGGCTGATGAGTGGATCCCATTACTTCCGGCTGAGATTGTTGAAAAGAATGTTAAAGCTGGTACGCTTAATAAAGTTAAAGATTCAGTCATCCGGAAAGTAATTCCACTGCCATCTGAATCACATGCCATGGTAGGAATGACATCGCCCATTTTGGGTCCTCCGCGACATGGACTTATGGCATTCGCATGTGGATGGCACAGCCAGATGGAACAGGGAGCTTTCGATTCTGATGAAAAACTGGAAGGAGACCTGCGATCGCTGGATTTTCTATCCGAATGCGGGCTCGATGGGGTGTCCGATTCCCATCCATGGGGTGGTGAGACTGAAAAAATGGCTCAATTGAGAGATGGTGATAATTATGTCCCCGGTATCAGGGTTCGTCGGTTTCTTGAGCATGCCCGTGAAATCGGATTAAAGGTTACTCAATGGCCCACACTGAACAACACCCACCCATGGCGAAAATATGGCGGTCCGTTTCGGTCCGATCATCCTGAATGGTTACGAGGAACCGAGGGAGAAAAGCCTGATGGCATCCATCCTGATTACTTTCTGCAATGTAAAGCGAATTGCCTGGCCAACGAACCCTTCTACATTTGGCTGGAGAATATTATTCTTAACGATGCCCTCGGTACAGGATTGTATGAAAGCTGGACAATGGACGGTGACTTCTGGGGTACCGGGGCATATTTCGATAGCACAATACCTGTGACATGTCAGGCCGAGAATCACGATCATCTTCCGGGAGATTCAAACTATGCCTGCCAGCAACGTCTTGATCAGCTGTTTGCAAAGGTTCGTAAAAGGTATCAGGACATGTATATTATATCATGCCGGCCTAAAATGGACCTCGGAGTATGGGCACAACGCAATATTGATGCTGCTTTTACATTAATTGAGAGTGGTACCGGAGACTCAAATATAGATGCCGGAAATGAGGTTCGTACAGCCTCCCGAATCCGGGTTCACCACCACTTCTTTCCGCATTGGATTGATATGTCTCTTCTTTTTCCCAGCTATCAGAATCCGAAAAATACAAGATGGCCTGGCTCTGATATAGACTACCTGATGCTCAGTGCTCTGTCAAGCTCACCAAACCTGTTGTTATATCTGCCTACAAAGACAGGCATTCCCGATAAAGATAAGGCCGAGATCCGTAAATGGCTTGAATGGGGGAGAAAAAATATTGACTACCTTTTAGTCCGCCACGATCTCTTCGATTGGCCGGGAAAAGGCAAAGTAGACGGCTCTGCCCATCTGCTCGGCGACCATGGACTGGTATTCCTCTTCAACTCTGAAAAAGCTCAGCAAAGTGCAGAGTTTGCCCTTACAAGGGAATCAATAGGTTTTACAGGATC
>CAZDLO010000142.1:4911-7764 GCA_964506325.1 uncultured Tangfeifania sp. | reverse complement strand
CGGAGTCTGGAAAATTGGCCGCCCACTCCTAACTCATAACTCATAAATTATAAATACTAATTCCGCCCCATGCAAAAAATCATTGAGTGTGTTCCGAATTTCTCTGAAGGCAGGGAACTTGAAGTCATCAGGCTGATCACTGAAGTCATTGAAAAGGTGCCGGGTATCAAATTGCTCAATGTGGACCCGGGATATGCCACCAACCGCACAGTGGTAACTTTTGCCGGAGAACCTGAGGCAGTAGTGGAGGCAGCTTTCCTCTCCATAAAAAAGGCCTCTGAACTAATCGACATGCGACACCATACTGGCGAACATCCCCGGTTCGGCGCAACGGATGTCTGTCCGCTGGTGCCGGTATCAGGTATCAGCATGGAAGAGACCGTCGAATACGCAAGGGCATTGGCCAAAAGGGTCGGGGAGGAATTGCAAATTCCTGTCTATTGTTACGAACAGGCAGCCTATGAGCCCAAACGGCAGAGCCTTGCAAGCTGCCGGTCGGGTGAATACGAGGGGCTTCCCGCCAGGATCGTCTCTGCGGAATGGAAGCCTGACTTCGGTCCTGCCGCATTCAATGCCAGAGCCGGCGCAGTCGCCATTGGTGCCAGAAACTTCCTGATAGCCTACAACATCAATCTGAACACAACATCAGTCAGGCGTGCCAATTCCATTGCCTTCGATGTGAGGGAGGCCGGCAGAATCCTGCGGGAGGGTGATCCTGTTACGGGCAGGATAGTCAAGGACAAAAACGGAGATCCCATCCGGATTCCGGGTACTCTGAAAAAGGTCAGGGCCATTGGATGGTTTATCAAGGAATATCGTATGGCCCAGATTTCCATGAATCTGACCGATATCACCGTAACCCCTGTTCATGCCGCATTCGACGAGGTTTGTGAAAGAGCTGCAGAAAAGGGTGTCAGGGTAACAGGATCGGAACTGATTGGCGTGGTACCTCTGCAGTGCATGATTGAAGCCGGGAAATATTTTCTGCACAAACAAAAACGTTCCACAGGAATTCCTGATGAAGAAATAATTGAAATGGACGTCCATTCCCTGGGGCTCAATGAACTAGCTCCGTTTGACCCTGAAAAAAGGATCATTGAATATTTGCTGAGAGATGAACCGAAAGACCAGCTCGTTGATTTATCTCTCCGGAAATTTACCGGTGAAACTGCTTCGGAATCACCTGCCCCGGGTGGCGGTTCGGTCTCTGCGGCCGTTGGTGCAATGGGTGCCGCACTTGGATCGATGGTTGCCAACCTTTCTGCACACAAACGCGGGTGGGACGAACAGTGGAAAGAATTTTCCGATCATGCGGAGCAGGGTAAGATGGCTTATGAGTCATTGCTTGCCTTGGTCGATGAGGATACGCAGGCTTTCAACGGTGTAATGGATGCCTTTGGCTTGCCGAAAGATACACCGGACCAGAAAGAGTTACGCAAAAAAGCGATTCATGAGGCAACATTGAATGCCATTGACGCACCCTACAGGGTAATGAAAATTGCTGCCGGATCGATGGAATTGCTCGGGAAAATGGCTGAAACCGGAAATCCAAACTCGGCCAGCGATGTGGCGGTCGGGGCACTTTGTCTCAGGACTGCCGTATCCGGTGCCCTTTTAAATATCCGGATCAATGCGGCAGACCTCGTTGATTCCTCATTGGTTGAAGAAACCCTGCACGCGGCTGAACTACTGGAGAAGGAGACTATCCGGCGGTGTAATCAAATTCAGAAAAGGGTTCTAAAAAAGATCAATTCTAAATCTTAACTTTGGGGCCTTGGTACCTGTATGGTGATCCTTTTGGGCGGTAATCAGCTGCCATTGTGAAGGATTTCAAAGGTGACAAATGATAATTGAACTCAGATGATGATATCGAACAACCCTTTCAAAAAATACCTGATCATTTTCTGGTCAGTTTTTGGTCTAGGAATCCTTGCTGTGATACTCCTTTTCACCCTGATTGGCAATGGAAAACTTGGATATATGCCCACCCTGACCGAACTCGAAAACATTGAATCATCCCTGGCATCTGAGGTATATACTGCCGACAGTGTCGTGATGCGCAGATATTACTACAAGGAGAACCGCACCTTTACCAGCTTCGAAGCCATCAGCCCGCATGTCATAAAGGCACTTATAGCGACAGAGGATGTTCGTTTCTACAAGCATCCAGGTATTGACATTCGCGGACTCTTCAGGGTGTTTAAAGGTATTGCTACCGGAGATCAGAGTGCGGGCGGAGGAAGTACACTTTCCCAGCAATTGGCCAAGATGCTTTTCCCCCGTGAGGATATCAGCAACAAATTTCAACTGGCCATCAGGAAATTGAGGGAATGGGTAATTGCCGTGAAGCTGGAGCGGAACTTCACAAAGGAAGAGATCATCGCAATGTACCTTAACAAATACGATTTTCTGAATCTTGCTGTCGGGATAAAATCCGCCGCTGAAATTTATTTCGGTACCACTCCTGATCAACTGACACTGGAGCAGGCGGCAATGCTGGTGGGTATGGCCAAGAATTCATCCCTTTACAACCCCGTTCGGCGGCCTGAACTTGTGCGGAACCGGAGAAATGTAGTTTTGTCCCAGATGGAAAAAAACGGGTACATTACGCAGGGAGAATTCAACCATTACAAGGTCCTTCCGCTCAACCTGAACTTTCACAAGGAAGACTATAAGTCTACTCCCGGAACCTATTTTACGGAATATCTCCGTACCATCCTGAATGCTTCGAAGCCTGACCGGGGAAAATACAAGTCCTGGCAGATGCAGCAATACAGTGAAGACTCTGTTGAGTGGGAAACCAATCCATTGTACGGATGGTGTGGGAAAAATCCAAAACCTGACGGGAAGCCC
>CAZDLO010000142.1:0-4901 GCA_964506325.1 uncultured Tangfeifania sp. | reverse complement strand
TACACGGATGGGTTAAAGATATATTCCACGATTGACATGCGGATGCAGGCATATGCTGAAAAGGCAGTCTTAACCCACCTTGGCAAAAATGTTCAGCCTTTGTTCAACCAGCGCATCAAAAGCCAGCGTAACCGGCCTTTCTCCAACGACCTGACCAACGAACAGGCGCAGCTGGAGTACGACAGGATGATGAAGACGAGTGACAGGTATCGTTCGCTTCTCAGCCAGGGGAAGAAGGAGGATGAGATCAGGGCAGCCTTCGCCAAACCGGCTGAAATGACTGTTTTTTCCTGGAGAGGTGAGACAGACACCATCATGTCCCCGCTCGATTCCATCAAGTACCACCTGGGATTTCTCCGTTCGGCCATGATGACCATGGAGGTGAAAACAGGCAGGATAAAGGCCTGGGTCGGTGGTCCCAATTACAAGCATTTCATGTACGATATGGTGAAGAACGGCAAACGGCAGGTGGGTTCGACGGTGAAACCTTTCCTATACACCCTGGCGATGCAGAATGGCTTCTCTCCCTGTACACTGGTCCCCAACACCGCACACTCTTTTACCCTCTTTGACGGTACCACCTGGACGGCAAAAAATTCCGGTGAAACTAAGATGGACGGCAGGATGGTGACCCTGAAGTGGGGTCTGGCCAATTCTGTGAACCAGATTTCAGCCTGGGTGATGAAGCAGTTCAATCCGCAGGCGATGGCCGACATGATGCACAAACTGGGAATTTCAAGCCCGATCGATGCAGTCCCCTCCATGTTTCTCGGGACCTCGGATGTATCAATTTATGAGATGGTTGGGGCTTACGGCACCTACGGGAACAACGGGGTTTATACCAAGCCCTATTGCGTAACCAGGATCGAGGACCGCAATGGCAACGTGCTTTCCCGATTCTCTCCCGAATCTCATGATGCTATCGATGCAAGGACTGCCTACCTCATGATAAACCTGATGGAAGCTGTCGTCAACGAAGGGACAAGTCAGCGTCTCAGGAGAGACGTTTCCTATGGCAATATCACGGCTGATGTGGCAGGTAAGACCGGAACAACCCAGAATCAGTCAGATGGCTGGTTCATGGGCATCACCCCCGAGCTTGTTACCGGCGTCTGGACTGGCGGCGATTTGCGAAGTATCCATTTCGAAGGGCTTTCAGCAGGACAGGGAGCCAGTATGGCCCTTCCCGTCTATGGATACTTTATGAATAGCCTCTACAGGGACAGGACGCTTGGCTATACACAATCATCTGTTTTTGTGGCGCCTCCGGGGTTCAATGTCGACATGGACTGCAGCAAGGTCATGAAAGAAGAGAAGGAGGATGATTCTGCAGAGAGTGAATTCTTCTGATTGCTATTGGATGGCCTCCCGTATTGCCTTGCTAAGATCATCATCGGGTTTGATGACGTTGTAGTCTTCCCAGAATGCTTTTTCATAAATCCCCATCTTTTCAGAGAAGATGTCTTTCTCATGAAAGATTCCTTCCGGGCCGAAACGTGCTTTTTTGGGGAAGGGAAACTGTTGTGTAACAAGAAGGTCTGACACATTGCGGTATTCCGTCTTGAATTTTCTCTTTTGTTTTACCCGGAAAATCACATCACTGTGCGCGGAATAAAATTGCCACTTTCCGTTCAGTAACCGGTAACGGACAGAATAATCAACGTTTTCGGGACGTGTGTCAAAGCCAAAGGGCTCTTTCCTTATAAAACTCTCTCCATTGATTTTCAGGCTCCTCTTGTCGTAAGAGAAATCGGCTCCCACCAATGCGAAGCAATCTGCATCGATATATATTTTCCCGTTAAAACACGGAAAATCAGTTTCTGTAAGGCGTTCGAAACGGATGATCCAGGTTAACCTTCCGTTGATAATCTCAGGTTGGTCAAACTGGTACTGGTAGAGGTATTCGTATTCCGGGCTCAGAAAGGTCTCATCATTTTTTACCACATCCAGCGAGTTGATTCCCAGGGGTCCTCCCTGTACTTTCAGATAAACCTCCCTGGGTTTACTGTTAAGGTCTGCGTTTCTCCCTTTTAAGAACCGTACATGGTCAGGTTCGTTGCTCTTGTAGGGGGCTTTTAGAATCTCCATGACAGCCTCCCAGACTCCGACATAGTTTCCGTCCTGGCGGGCAGTTTCCCTGTAGAAGGTGGTCATCAGCTGTGGTTCCCCTACATAATTGTCACTTATGTTACTCCTGAACTGCCTCAGGATATCGCGCGGATCTACAGGAGTGACAGTAATTTCCCTGAGTCTGACAGTTTCGCCCTGAAGCCTGACAACCGGTTCTTTTTCAAGATCTTTCAGGGAGATTATTTTTTGTTTATACCCCAGGGAACTTATGACCAGGTTCCTGTTACGCAGGGTATAGGGAATCTTGAGGTCGAAGCTACCTTCGTTGTTGGTCATGGTTCCGATAAACTCATTTTCAACTGATACTGCCGCATATTCGAGAGGCGTCTTGCCATCTTTCTCGGCCACCCTTCCAGTAACTCTGAGTGGTTTCGGCTCAACCCTGGTGATAATCAGTTGCTGGTCAGCCAGGCTGACCTTGTACAGTGTATCCGGTAATATTGCGTTCAGTACTTCACCCAGTGGCTTTTCCCTGAAATTATAATTTGAGGTACCATCCGGAAGGAGATCGGGATTGTAGGAAAAGAAAAGGTTGTTTTCGCTGACTAGTTTCTCAAGAAAAGATTCAACAGTTGTAGAATCCATGGCAATTGAGACGAGCAGGCTCAACGGATCAGGCTTCTCTTGTGCCTTTGTCTGGTACACAAAGGAACTCAGTAACAGGATCAAAATATAGGTTTTTGATCTGGAATGCATGAAAATCTCCCTTTTTGAGACGTGAATGATGGAAAAGGTTTTTACCTGGAGGCGAAAATAATCCTGCCTTCTTCTTTGGTTACTGACAGATGATGTGTTTTTGCAATCACATCAACAATATCATCAAGTTCAAATTTATCAAAATTTGCGGTGTAGGCGATCCCGGCAATACTCTGGTCAGAGAATTCTATGGGTACATGGTAAATATTCTCAAGTTGTTCAAAGACTTCTGAAAGCGGGGTATGGCGAAATGCAAGCTCTTTGGTGATCCAGGAACGGAAGTTGGGTGAAAGTTCACCGGAAACCAGCATGTTGCCGTCCCTGTTTGAATATTTTCCACGGGAACCTGCCGGGATGATGGTTGATTCCCTGTTTAGCCTGTCACGAAGCCGCACGCTTCCCGAGGTTACATTTACCTCTACCTGGTTGCGGCCGGGATATGCCGAAACATTGAATGATGTTCCCAGGTCCTCAACCCGTACTTCGCCCGTTTCGACAACAAACGGGTGAGCGGCATCATGGACCACATCAAAATATGCTTCTCCCGAGAGTTTTACAATGCGCTCAGAGGCAGAAAATTTTTCCGGATATTTTATTTCGGATTGAGCATTCAGGGTCACAGTTGTGCCATCCGGGAGGGTTATTGTTGTTAAAAGAGCAGGATTTGCATCGGTTCGGATTGATTTAATGGAAGGTTCGGCGGAGGTTAGTTGTTGTTCGATCTTATCAGGATTCCGAGTCAGCAGGAAAAGGATGGAGCCCACGGTAAAAAGTGCCACGAAAATTGCCGCATAACGCAGAAAGTTGAGCCGTTTTACTCTTGAAATCGCGGGTTCGCTGATCTTTTCACTGATTTTAGACCAGGCCTTGTCAGTATCTGCGCGGCGGTAGCTGTATGCCGTCCCGGCGAGGTCCCAGGTTTTCTGAAGATCCCGGAAGGTGCTATCCTCCGTTAAATCCTTTTCCGGGATTTCAACGGTTTCGCCTGTCAACAAGGAAACCCAGGAATCATTAATTTCTTTTTCTTCTCTCATTTGACAAAATACTACTTGCTACAACAGTGACAACTTACACACCAGGGAAACCACTGATTAATTTCCGCAGGACAGGCATGGAACAACGCCCGGTTAACGGATAGCCAGATTATCCGGGGTCTTTAGATTTCACTACTTCCACAACACTTTGACATCTTAACTCCGGAATACCCTTACCCGTAATCATAAAAAAAAGCATCATGTGATTGTATTTTTTCAGAGTTTCGCGCAGTTGCTTCAAGGCCAGAGACATCTGTGCCTCCACCGTTTTGACCGAAATTTTCAGCTGATCGGCGATTTCACGGTATTTCAACCCCTCTTCCCTTGCCAGGCGGAAAATTTCCTGTCTTTTTTCAGGAAGGGCGCTGATTTCCTTCTCTATGATTTCAAGCAATCCAATTTCCGGGTAAAACCCTTTGTAATCCTCGTTGTATTCTTCCCGCCCTGCCTGCATCCTCAGATATGCCGAACGGACCTTTGCCTTGTCCAGGAAATTCAGGCAATGATTTCTGACTGCCCGAAAGAGGTAATGCTCCAGGGAGGTTGTTATAGTCATTTCCCTTCTGTTTTGCCATAACTTCAGGAACACATCCTGAACGATGTTTTCCGCGGTGGGAAGATCGCGCACAAATCGGAGCCCATATGCCGTTAGAGGCCGGTACGAATGTTTGAACAAACGTTCAAAAGCCAGTCGGTCACTGTTCCTGATGGCATCAAATATACCGGGTTCCTCAGATGGATTCATAGATGGATGTATACACTGAAATTCCGGTAAACCACCGGATATATTGTTAAATTAATGTGGCTCAGGTCAATACATATCCCTGGTCCGATGGTCCAAAATGTTTATGAATTTACGACAAACAATTTGCTTCGTAGGGTGTTTTTTAAAAAAATATTTTCGGGTTAAGTTTTTTGGTTTATCTTTGCTCCGCATTGAGAAAAGCATACCAACGCCCGGGTGGCGGAATTGGTAGACGCGCTGGACTCAAAATCCAGTGATAGCAATATCGTGCGGGTTCGATTCCCGCCCCGGGTACT
>CAZDLO010000141.1:4304-7851 GCA_964506325.1 uncultured Tangfeifania sp. | reverse complement strand
CAAGGGGATTACGCCTGCCTATCGATATTTTCTTCCGTTCCCTTGCACTCGACCGACTGGAGAAAAGTGTAGGAATTGTTCTTTCAGGAATGGGTTCGGACGGGAGCCTCGGTCTTCAGGCCATCAAGGAGAAAAACGGCATGGTACTGGTTCAGGATCCGGTAAATGCCAAATTTGATTCCATGCCCCGCAATGCCATTGATTCTGTAATTGCGGATATCATTGCCCCGGCCAACGAACTTGCGGGCAAACTGATCTCCTTTCTTCAGCTGAACCCTGTCATCCGGCCCAAACAGGGAATGGAAAGCAAGGACAAAAGCAATATTGACAAAATCATCCTCCTGATTCGTGATCATACAGGTCACGACTTTTCATCCTACAAGAAAACCACCCTTCTCCGGCGTATTGAAAGGCGGAAGAGTGTTCATGAAATAGAAAAAATTCCAACTTATATCCGTTACCTGCTGGAAAACCCACTGGAGATAGAGATCCTGTTCAAGGAGTTGCTGATCGGGGTAACAAGCTTTTTCAGGGACCCGGCAGTTTGGGATACATTGAAAGACAAAATTCTTCCCGAATTATTGAAGAACCTGCCCAACGGATCTGTCTTGCGTGCCTGGGTGCCGGGATGTTCTACCGGGGAAGAAGCCTATTCCCTTGCCATCATTTTCAGGGAAACCATGGAATATGTGCAGAAGCAAAAGAATATCAGTTTGCAGATTTTCGCCACCGACATTGACAGTGATGCCATTGATAAGGCAAGAAAAGGCTATTTTACCAGCAATATTTCCACAGATGTCTCTCCCGAAAGAATCAACAGGTTTTTTACCGTGGAGGGAGAAGGCTATCACATCAATTCCTACATTAGGGAAATGGTGGTTTTTGCACCTCACAGTATCATCAAAGACCCTCCTTTTACCAAACTTGACATACTCTCCTGCCGCAACATGCTCATTTACCTGGAGCCTGAATTGCAGAAAAAAATCCTCTCCCTGTTTAATTACAGCCTTAACCCGGGCGGACTACTTATCCTTGGTTCAGCAGAAACCACCGGGACACAGAATGATGGGTTCCGGGACCTGGATCCAAAAAAGAAAATCTACATGCGGTCATCGTCTCAGAATGGGAATGATATTGCAGACTTCCCAAGTTCTTTCCGGCAACAGAGAACCTTATTCTTGAAAAAAAACGAATCGGCAAAGATAGGCGACAACCTTCAACTTATAGCTGACCAGCTGTTGCTGCAGCGATATGCTCCTGCCAGCGTGGTGGTAAACAACAAAGGAGATATTTTATACATCACGGGCAAAACAGGGAAATACATTGAACCGGTCGCCGGAAAAGCCAACTGGAACATTTACTCCATGGCCCGGGAAGGATTGGGCCATGAACTGCCTGGCGCATTCCGTAAGGCACTTAATGATTTTGAACCGGTGATTCTGAACAACCTGAAAATCCTGACCAACAATGGGCCTTTCCTGGTAAATGTAAGCATTCAGCGATTGGAATATCCCGAATTTGTCAGGGGCATGTTTATTGTTGTGTTCACTGATGTACCCCCCAACCTTTATCCTGAGGTGAAGGACTCAAAAAAAGAGAGGAAATCCTCGAATGCAAGGGTTAAAGATTTGGAAAACGAACTGCAGCGAAGCCTGGAAGAGAATCAGGGCATTCGGGAAGAGATGCAAACTTCGCAGGAAGAGTTAAAATCCACCAACGAAGAATTGCAATCCACCAACGAGGAATTGCAGTCGACCAACGAAGAACTTACCACATCGAAAGAAGAGATGCAAAGCCTGAACGAAGAACTTCAGACTGTCAACATTGAGCTCCAAAGCAAGGTTATCGATTTGCTGAAAGCCAACGATGACATGAAAAACCTGCTTAACAGCACGGAGGTTGCCACATTGTTTCTTGACAGGGGCCTAAACATCCGAAGATTTACTGATCCCGTCACCCAAATCTTCAAGTTGAGGAACACAGACATAGGAAGGCCTTTTACGGACCTTGTCAGCAATTTGCTCTATCCCAACATTGACTCCCATGCTCTGCAGGTGGTTAGGACACTTACCCCCATCGAAAGTGCGAATACAACCACTGACGGCAGGTGGTTCAACATCAGGATCATGCCTTACCGGACAACAGACGACCGCATTGATGGCCTGGTAATTACTTTCAACGATATCACGGATTTAAAAAACCTGGAGATAGAGCTTAAGGCAGCCAATGAGGCGCTCAAAAAGGAAAAATTATAACGCGGCGCCCCTGGTCCGTTGACTACAAATTAACGATGAACAAACAATGAGCAATAAGGAAAAGGCTGATCTCCGGTCAAAGGCAAAAAAATTGCTGGCTGAAAGAGCCTCGATTTTATCATCCGCTCCTACTGAGGGCGAAATACTGAAACTGGTCCATGAGCTTGAAGTTCACCAGGTGGAACTGGAACTTCAGAATGAGGAACTAAAGAGGACCAAAGAGGCGGAGAAGCAGCTGTATGACAAATACATTGACCTCTATGACTTCGCCCCGTCTGCCTATTTCACTTTATCAAATACCGGAAAAATCGTTGAAGCTAACCTTACCGGTGCCAAAATGCTGGGGACAGAAAGGGTTAATCTTAAAAACAGTGATTTTTCAAACTATCTCATTTACGCCAATCTACCGGCTTTCAGATCCTTTCTTGAAACAGTTATCCGCAAGAAAAAGCATGAAACTTATGAGTTAACCCTTCAAACCAGGGACAAAAAAATCAGGAACGTTCACCTGGCAGGATTCTTGAGGGAAGAGCTCGCACAGATTTTTTTAACGGTCACGGATATTTCCGATCTGATACAGGCAAAAAAACGACAACTGGAAAGCGAAGAGAGATACCTGACCATGTTCGCTGATTCTCCGGATGCCTATCTGATCATTGTGGATGGAGTTATAACAGATTGCAACCGGGCGGCAGAAAAATTGGTTCTCAGGAACCGTGAAGGCATCATTGGTCAAACTCCGGAGGCTTTTTCACCGGAATACCAGCCCGATGGAAGAAGAACCTCTGTTGCTGTCCTGGAAGAAATTTCCGAATGCCTTCATAAAGGGAAAACCAACTTTGAATGGACCATGCGCTCTTCTGCCGGGATTCAACTGATTGTGGATGTAACCATATCGATGATAGAAATTGAGGGCAAAATGGCCATATTCAGTTCCTGCCGGGATATCACTGACAGGAAAACCACCGAGAGATCTTTGGCTGAAAGTGAGTGGAAATTCCGTTCACTTTTTGAGACCATGTCCCTGGGGGTTGTTTACCAGGATGTCCACGGGTCAATTATTTCTGCCAACCTGTCAGCACAGCGGATCCTGGGGCTGACCCTGGACCAGATGCAGGGCCGGACTTCAGTAGATCCCAACTGGAGAGCCATCCACGAGGACGGAACCGATTTCCCGGGTCACCTGCATCCTGCAATGATTGCACTTGAGACGGGCAAGGAGGTCAATGACGTTGTGATGGGGGTATTCCATCCGGAAAAAGGAGAATACTGTTGGATCAACATCTATGCCA
>CAZDLO010000141.1:1298-4204 GCA_964506325.1 uncultured Tangfeifania sp. | reverse complement strand
TTTGACAAACATGAACCTTTCAGCATGGTTTACCGTCTCAGGCGCCATGACGGAGAATACAGGTGGCTGCAGGACAGCGGTACACCCAGGTACAATCTTCATGGAGATTTCACAGGGTATATCGGCCATTGCCTGGATATCACAGACCTTATCGATGCCAAAAACGAACTGGATGAAAGGGAAAAACAATACCGGTTCATCGCAGAAAGATCTAACGACCTGATTTTTGTTTACAGATTAAAACCAGAACCCGGTTTCGGATATGTAAGTCCCTCTTCAGAAACAATCACCGGCTATACGCCTACAGATCATTACAATGACCCAATGCTGGGAATGAAGATGGTTCATCCTGACGACATGCACCTGTTGTCCGAAATGCAGGCAGGCAAAATCAATACCGGCATTTTCAGGATGCGTTGGATCAAAAAAGATGGCACCATTATCTGGACGGAGTCACAAAACATCCCCATTTACGACAACAACGGGGAGTTGACGGGTATCCAGGGAAAAGCCACAGACATCACCGAGCGTGTGATCAACGAACAGATCTTGAAAACACACCTCCGGCTGACTGAATTTGCCTACACACATTCGAAACTTGAATTACTGCAATTCCTGGTTGAAGAACTGGAGAGGCTGACAGGAAGCCGGATTGGATTCTTTCATTCGGTCAATCCGGATCAGAAAACCCTTGACCTGCAGTGCTGGTCGGCCAATATGAAATCGTTGGTGGATGGGCCTGTGCCCTCCGGTACCCATTTTGATATCAACAGGGCAGGAATCTGGCATGATTGCATGGAGGAGAAAAAGGCTGTTATCCACAATGATTACATAAACCATCCCCACCTGAAGAGGATGCCGGAAGGTCATGACATTGTTACCCGGCAGCTGGCAGCGCCGGTTATCAGGAACGAAAGAATAGTGGCCATTGTTGGCATCGGGAATAAACCCACCCTATATGACAAGTGGGACGTGGAAATTGTCACAAAACTGGCAGACCTGGTTTGGGAAATTTATGAGGTAAAACGTATAGAGGAAGACCTGCTCAAGCTTTCCCAGGCTATCATACAAAGTCCGGTGATGACCATTATTACCGACATACATAGTAACATAGAATACATCAATCCGGCAGTTGAAAAAATGTCAGGATATTCACTGGAAGAGCTGAAAGGTAAAAAACCAAGGATTTTTGGAGCTACAGAAACTGGAAATGACTCAGAAGCGGAACTATACGGGATCCTGGCCAAAGGAGACGAATGGACCGGGGAGTTTCTGAACAAGAACAAAGACGGAAAGCTATACTGGGTTTCGGCATCCATTTCGCCGGTCCTGAACAACGAAGGGAAGGCTACCCACTTCATTGCCGTGGAAGAAGACATCACAGACCGGAAGCAATCGGAAAAAACAATCCTGGAATTGAATGCAGGTCTGGAGCAAAAAATTGAGCAGAGAACTGCGGAGCTAAGACTGGTGAATGCCAGTCTTGAAAGGGAGATCGAACAACACAGGCTGACCGAAGCTGCGTTGAGTGAAAGCCGGGAACTACTCAACCTGGCTATCAAAGGATCCAACGATGCCCCCTGGGACTGGAACCTGGTTACCGACTACCTTTACTATTCAGACAAATGGTGGCAACAGCTTGGTTATGAGCACAATGAAATTCCTTCCGACAGCAACCTCTGGAGGGAAATGACCCATCCGGATGATATTGGTTTTACCCATGACATACTGGAGAATGCCCTGGAAAGCAACCGGGATGATTACGAGGCAGAATTTCGTCTCAGGCACAAACTGGGACACTATGTTCCGGTACTTTCCCGCGGATACATCAGCCGGGATGCCAATGGCAAAGCGATCCGTATAACCGGGACCAACCAGGACCTGACAGAGCGAAAAAAGGCAGAAGATATCCTTAAATGGAACAGGACCCTCATGGAATTGATGGCCAATTCTTCTCCGTTCGGTTTTTTGGTGGTTGACAACCGCACCGATGATATTTTGTATATAAACCACCGGTTCTGCGAGATCTGGGAAATAGAGCAAATCGAAGACCGGATACGTCGCGGGGAGATGAAAAACAATGATATTATTCCCTTCTGCCTTCCTGTACTTGCGGATATACCTGCTTTTGCCGAATCCTGCAAACCGCTGCAGGATGAAGCAAACAGGATTGAACTATTGGATGTGATTGCCTTTACCGGAAATCGCAGCATTCAAAGGTTCTCCATACAGATCAGGGGAATAGATGACGAGTACTATGGCCGTTTTTACATCTTCGAGGATATTACTGCACGCACCATCGCGGAGAATGAATTGAAGGAGGCCAAGACCGAAGCCGAAAAAGCCAACCAGGCCAAGAGTGAATTTTTATCACGGATAAGCCATGAACTCAGGACGCCGCTGAATTCGATCCTTGGATTCGCACAATTGCTTGATATGGATGATCTGAAAAAAGGTCAGAAAAAAGGCGTCGGCCACATTCTTAAGGGAGGCAGGCATCTCCTGGAAATGATCAATGAAGTGCTGGATATATCAAAAATTGAAGCAGGACAATTGTCCATGTCGATCGGTTCAGTGAATGTCATGCAGCTGATACAAGGCATGTTGGATGTTGTTTCCCCCATTGCGGCCGATTACAAAATAACCATGGAGTATGACAATGTTCAGAATGAAAAATTCTTTGTCAGGGCGGATGAGCAGAGACTCAACCAGGTCATGTTGAATCTGCTGAACAATGCCATAAAATACAACTTTCCTGGTGGCTCGGTCGTGATCCGGAACAGTATTGTCGTTTCACAAGATACCCTTGCCACCGAATTTGTCAGAATATCAGTTACTGACTCCGGCAAAGGCATATCCGGGGAAGATATTTCAAAGCTTTATGTCCCATTTGAAAGAATTGGTGC
>CAZDLO010000141.1:0-1198 GCA_964506325.1 uncultured Tangfeifania sp. | reverse complement strand
CAATGCCGAACTGGTTCAAATGATCATGGATACCTGCCACAAGGGTGTCAGGCTGATTACCTCCTCTACAGGCACACAGGCTGTAGCACTTGCCAAAGAAAATCTGCCTGAGATGATTCTGCTCGACCTTAACCTGCCAGATATAAGTGGCAGGGAAGTTTTGAAAAATCTTAAAAATGACGCGGAAACAAAAGAGATACCCGTGATAATTGTCAGTGCCGATGCGATGCCCCATCAGCTTCATGCGCTGATGAATGAAGGGGCCACGGAGTACCTGACAAAACCCATCAACGTAGAAAAATTCAACAGTCTCATCAACAAAATTATACCTGGCGACCCAACCGAATAAAATTAGCAGACCAGGGTTGGTTCAAGTGCACAGGATTTTTTTCCCGGTATATTTTTTGGGCTCTATTCCGAAGATGACTGATTCAATGATCGGGTGGTAAATAGTCTTCCGGAACTAAAGGGAATTATTTTCTGTTTCGCCGTTGGCATTGTGTTTTTAATAACAGGAATCCAAAGTGACTAAACCAGGGCGATACCCAGCCTGCAGGTATCGTTTTGGGAATAATCAGCCATAAAGGGAGCCGAGAGATTATTTCCGCTGAAGGGGATTTGCATTCTGCGTCCTGAATCAGGCATGTCCAGATAGGGCATCCTACCAGCAGCAGGTTCTGTTTCCAATTCGATTAACAACAAAATCCACAAACAACGGAAGTCTGTTCAGCCTGAAGCCAATGATAGGACACTGATTACCAGGCAGCAAGGAAAGATTCCACCTCTTTGTAAAATCAATTGTCCGGAGGATATTGGTTTTCTCATCCAATTGGAACGACTTTTCATCTGATAAATCTTTTAAGCCTGCCTTTTGCACTGTCATTATCGAAAAAGAAGGAATTACCTGACCTTTCCTGAACAAATATATTCCACACAACTATTGTATAGTTCAATTATTTAACGTAATATTGATACTGTTAACCTTTGCAGAGCTCCTAATTCTGATTCCACCTTCCCTTAGATTTCGACCAGTCATTAATTAGTATCAAAACAATTTTTGATGCATCTGCCATACAATTGAACCTGTATTCTAATTAACCAAAAAGCAATCTACTGTTTAACCAGGCCGACAACCTAAAATGCTTGATTTAATCCAGTGGAGACCAGAAACCACCTAAAAACGGGGCGAAACCGAAAA
>CAZDLO010000140.1:0-7942 GCA_964506325.1 uncultured Tangfeifania sp. | reverse complement strand
TAACTCATAACTCATAACTCATAACTCATAACTCATAATTCATAACTCATAACTCCCATCCTTCTTTACCGGGCAATAACTCATGCATCTTGCGCAACTCAGGCAGTTGGTCTTATTTGGTTCCCAGTCTTCTCTTTTTCTGAAAACGGACAGTCCGATAAGGCTTGTTCCGATAACCAGGCCTATAAACCCGCCCAGGATCCAGCCTCCAATATAAAACTGGCGGCGGATGGCCACTGCTTCTGTGATAAGTTGTTCGGTAGATTTTCCTGAGCTCATAAAGGTTCTGACATCGATGTTGTTGGGATCATTTTTTACTTCAGGGTGTTCAATGACCAGGTCAGCAAGATAGACGGTCCTGTTGAACCCCGACAGCGGAACATGCATTTTGGAGCCTGCAAACCCTCCGACCCCTACCCATAATGGCAATACCAGGAAATAGGTAATAAGTCTTCTGACATTACTGCGGCGTTTGCCCGACTCCGCAACGGGTTCATCGATAGCTCCGAAAGGACATGAATTGGCACACAGCTTGCATTGGATGCAGGCAGAGGGAGTGATGGTCATGTGGTTGGATGAGAATCGCGACATCCAGCCAAGCAAAACACTGTACGGACAAAAAAACCTGCAATAGGGTCGTGCCACGAAAATTCCTGCCAGCAGGAAAAGGCAGCCCAGTACCAGCATATGAAAGGGTGCATCCAGCCTGAAAAAACCTACAAAGGGATCATATCTGCAAATGATGAATTCTGATTTGGTGGCAGCATAGAGAACGGCAAGTCCAAGATACAGGAAAGGTATAATCCCCAGCACCTTTTGAATCCATTTGGGAAGTTCTATTGGTTTTATAAGAAACAAATCCTGGATGGCTCCCAGCGGACAGGCACCGGCGCAGAAGATACGACCGGCAAATAGCGCCAGTAGCAGGGGCGCCAGGAAAAATATCACGGCAGTAACGGGTATGGTATAAGTTGGATCGGCAATTCCAAGGACAATGTTTTGTATGGAACCAATCGAGCAGATACATCCTTCCCTGTAAAATCCGAAGTAAAGCAGAGAAAAGATGGAAGTCCAGAAGACCCCTTTTCTTGATCGTTTTTTCAATACCAGCCAGGTAAGTAGCGACAGAACTGCCAGCAAGACCGTCACATCCAGGTATTCCAGTGCCAGTAATTTTGCCCCGGGGGCAGTTGGGTCAGGTTGGACATACCCGGTCGCGAATTCCGGTTTTGGAAATCGTTGCTGTGCATCCACCGCCACCACGTTTAGTGTGATGAAGGTAAATACCAGTGATAGCGCTGCGTGTCTTAACTGCCGGATCATCCTCATATCAATATCAATTCCTAACTCCTAACTCCTAATTCCTAATTCATAACTCCTAATTCATAACTCATCCTCCTTTTGTCTCCTTTTCCCACCCGCCCTTGATCATATAGGGTTTATCCGCCGGAACACGGCTGAATGCCTCAGCTGGGCAAACACGGGCAATGGCACAGTCATTGCAGTTACTGCAACGGTCGTGGCGAATCTGCAGGTGCAGTGAGCCGTTTCCGAAAGAAGTGCATCCTGCCACACACTTGGCACAGCCAATACACAGGGATTCATCTATAACATATTCAAAGTACGGATCTTCAATGTACTGGCGCTTAATGGCAGCAGTCGGGCACAATTGGTTCTCGGCAGCAGTACTCCTGGCATTAGGATCAGGCTTCAGGTATCCGCCGCACAAGTCACAATATCCACATAGATTGTGGGCATGAACGCACTTGACTGCTGAAGGCATCATCACACATTCCGTTGCACATCTTCCGCACTGAACACATTTAAACGGATCGATCTGCCAGACCATTCCTTTGGCGGTCGACCTGAAAACCGCAAGGGCGGATACGCCAATCAGTGTCCCGGCGAGTGCCATCTGCATTCCGGTCCTGATAAACCTGCGCCTGTTGTTGTTTGGTTCCAGCTTCTCACTCATGTTATTTGCTATTTGAACTTAAACCCGGTGATGAATTTTTTCGTTGCTCCCTGGCAGCATCCAGTGAGCACGTTTCGATTTTACGGCATTGGCTGCAAAGTTGATTGGTGCTGCAGCCATTCAGACTTATCCTTTTCTCCGCAACCAGGTATCCCGTTCCTGCGATGAGAGCTGTCAGGCAGCTAAGCTGCCCGATTCTTCTGAAAAAATCCCTTCTGTCTGTACTCATCCTATTTTTTTACAAAAATTCGTACCTGTTTCCTGTCGTAATCGAGTGCCAATATCCGTTCCTCAGCATCCGCTGCAACTTCCGGGGCACGGAAACCATCGCCGAACATGTCCGGAGAGGCTACGATTCCTTTTAACACCCCATGCTGATCGTAAAGCTTGATGCGAGGCATCCCTTTTTCGCTGGTTACAAAGGAATTATCCGGCAGCATGGTGAATTCAGCCGGATTGCAGCATCCGCAAAATCCGTCAATTTTGAGGGAAGCTTTTCCCCAGGAAGTGCGAATTGAACCATCCTTGTTATAGTTTTCAAGGGTATGACGACCCGTATTGGCCACCCATAAAAATCCGCTGTCATCGATGGCCAGGTCGAAATACGGACTTGGAATGATGTAGCCGGGGACTCCTTTGGACTCATCCTTCTCACCAATCCTCGACAACACCTCTCCTTTTAAATTGCACCGGTAGACAATTCTGTTGCCTGCATCAGCCACATAAACAGTGCTGTCTGTAACGGCGAGAGAAGTAATTACAGACCGTTCGCCAAATGATTTCCATTGGCCCAGCACCTTTCCCTTTGCGTCGAAGGATGAAACAGAATGGAGCATGCCTACCCAAAGTGTGTTGCCTGGTCCGATGGTTATGCAATTGGCAGTATCCTGAAGTTCAGTCCTCGACAATTCGTTTCCTGAATAGTCGTAAGTAAGGAGATACTTTACCGATACTATATGGATCAGATTTCCTGAAACGGCAATTCCTGTTAGTAATTCCTCCTTCACAGGGAACGTTATGGATTCTTTGTAAAGGACTGTTGTTGTATCCACCTTTTTGTATTCTTCCACATCGTATTTGTAAGGATTTTCAATGTTTTTACCTGCTTTCTTCCCAATAAAGTCCTTCGCAATGATGAAAACAATGGCAAGGGACAATAGGATCAAAACTATATTAACCTGCTTTCTGTTCATTTGAAAATCTTTTAGTTACCATTAATCTGGTTTTTTCTGCATTGCTCAGTTCAAAGTTACACAATACATGGCTTTTGAATCCCTGAGGATCAGTTTTCCGTCTGCCACAGCCATCGGGCCCCAGGCATCATTCCCGTCAAAAAGTTTTTTCTGTCCCAGCTGAATGTATTTTTTTCCATCCGGCTTTATCATCGTCAGTGTGCCGTCGTCACTCAGCACAAACATTTTATTGTCTGCAATCAGGTAAGGTCCAAGACCGAAACGGCCATCCTTGCCCGAAGTCCAGATGATCTTCGTTACATCCTCAGGACTGACGCAAATCAGCTGGTTGCGCAATGGCCCGGCATCTTTGGGTTCAATTCCGTATATCAGTCCGTTCCAGACAACGGGAGTCTGCTGTTCGCTGGCCAGTCCGTTCTTCGGACTGTATTCCTTCAGCACTTTGACAGCATACCCGTTTTCCGGGGGTGAGACCTGTATCAGCATGCTGCCGGCACCATACCCTGCACTCATGAATATCTTGCCGTCAGGAAAGCAGACGGGTGCCGGTGCTACAACTGCGTGATTCCATGCCGTGGATTGCCAGAGTATTTTACCTTCATCGGCCCCTTCCGCAGAGATGCCTATAACACCTCCGACCGCACTGTAAACGTACATTTTTTTGCCCTTGAAGGTCCAGGGCATGATCGATGAATGTGACATCTTCATATTTCCCGGGTTGGGAGTTTCCCACAATATTTTTCCCGAGGTACAGTCAATGGCGACCATGATGGCTGTTCCGCCCGGTGCAAGGATTACCCTGTTCTGATCAATCATCGGGCATTGTCCTGTAAACCATAGAGGTACTTCGGTATTGAACTGCTTTACCATATCGAGACCCCATACCAGGTCGCCCGATTCGCGTTTTACACACATCACGTGACAACGGGGGCCAATGGTAACAATGTAGTCTTCGGTAACGGCAGGTACTGTCCGTGACATGCCGTGGTTTCTTTTCAGGCTAACCTGGTAGGACCGGCGCCACAGCTCTTTCCCGTCTTTCAGCGAAAAACAGCGCAGGGCATCTTCCCGTTTTTCCTCATCATAATCCATGACATACACCTTTCCGTTGTAAATGGCCGGACCTGCATGGCCTTCACCCAGTGCGACGGACCAGTTTATTTCAGGCTGACTGCCTGTCCAGCTGTTTTTTAAGGGAAGGGAATTGGCGACAATATTATCATAATTGGCGCCCCTGAAATTGGTCCAGGAAGATTTTGAGTCGGACGGGGCGTCACCGAAAAGCTGAAAATTTTCACCGATATTGACATTCTGGCTGACCAGTGAATCCGATCCGCGGTTGTCCTGCCCGGGTAGGCTTTCGGTAAACTTCACCGTTGGATCCTTAAAAAGCCACCAGAACAGCAGTATCAGAAGAGTGGCAAGGATCAACCATATGGTGTATTGTAACTCTTTTTTCAATTTTCCTTCACAAATTATTGTGCGTAAATATTCCAAATCAGAAGCTGAGAAGACCGGCCATCACTGTCAATCGAAACAGGCACTTTGGCCATGATGTTGCGAGTACCTGCTGTCGGCACTCCCCGGGAACCTTTTTGCCCGGGATTCCTGCAGCAGGGCAAAATCAGCGGATCACTTCACGGCATCCTTAAAACCGGAAATCATCAGCCTTTGATGTTATATACGAACAGGACATCTCCATGCCGCAAATACAATTTTCCGTTGGCAATCCAGGGGTGTGCCCAGAACGGTCCGCTGCCGCCTTTGAGCTTGAAAGAGCTGACTATTTCAAACTTTTCTGGATTGGTATTCAGCAATGCGACGTTTCCGGATTTTTCCTCCATGATATAGAAAAGACCGTCTGCGTAAACAATGGCTCCTTTTGTAAACCACTCGGTTTCGTATTTGGTCTCTCCGGTCTCCCAGTTCATGCAGACCCATTTCCCTTTGCTGTTGTTTTCCCAGTTTGTTCCATACATAAACCCGTCCTTTTCAATGACGCCATGATGGTGGTTGTCAAGCACCTCGTTGCTCCATTTTTCTGTGACACCTGAGCCATCCTCATTGAGCTGAAGCATGACGTTGTGGTAGTTGTATCCCATGGAGAGAAAGATGTCTCGGCCCTTGCAGGTAGGGATGTTTGTCCAGATCAGTCCGGGATCATCATATCTTTTCTCATCGTAGTACTTATATTTCCAGGCGATGTTCCCGGTTTCGGGGTCAACGGCAACAAGATATTGGGTAGTCGCAGCCAGGACAAACGTGAATTTGCCGTAGGTGAACAGGGAAGGGGAAACATAGGAACGCTGGCCGCCAGCCTGTCCACTCTGCCACAACAGCTTGCCGTTCATCTTGTCGAAGGCCACCACCGTTGTTCTGGTGCCGGTTGGTGTCACTATGATCTTGTTGTCAAGAATCAGGGGTGATTCCGAAACGCCCCACCTGTGCCAGTCTGCTTCATATTCCTTGTCGGTATTCACTTTCCATAATACGGTGCCGTTCTCCATGTTGATGCAGTTCAGCTCACCGATGCCACTTACAACATAGATACGGTCTCCGTCGATGGTAGGAGTGCTTCTTGTGTCCGGAAACGACTTAAGCCACGAGCGGCCATAGGAAACCTGCCATTTTATACTCCCGTCCGGATTGATGCAGGAAAGGTAATCAAGGGTATCCTTCATCCCGGTAGCGAAAATATACTTGTCATTGGCCACTACAGAGGAAAATCCTTTCCCGATGCCCTCAGCTTTTAACAATAATTGGGGTCCACCGTCAGGCCATGTTTTTAGTAAACCTGTGTCAGGGAACTTCCCGTCCCTTTGAGGTCCGCGAAACTGGATGTGCTGAGCCTGGGTATTCAGGATCAGAAATGTAAGTGCAATTAAGATAGAAAGCTTATTCATAGAAGTTTGTGACAATGTTAATTATATATTTCCCTGTATCCTGTTCCAGTAAATTCCGCAGGCCATTATTGAGAAATTTTGTATGCGATCAGGGCTTTCCCATGGCGCAAGTACAAAATACCCTTGTCAATAACCGGATGTGCCCAATGCTGATCCGTGCCAATAGTCACCTTGGTCTTACTGATTACTTTCAATCCGGCCGGAGAAGCATCGGCAAGAAACAATTCGCCTTTTTCGGAATAACCAATCAACTGGTTGTTTGCAGCAATTATGACCCCTTTACCAACCTGGGTTGAAGAATATTTTTTCTCGCCGGTTTTCCAGTCAATGCATTGCCAGCCACGGTCAGACTGGTCCCCGGATCCGTAGAGAAAGCCGTTGAGCAACACGGCCCCACCCATTCTGCTGTCAAAGCTTTTGACTGCAAATTCCTTGGTGACCGAACTGCCGTCAGCACTTAATTTTAGTTTTTCGGCTCCCTGTCCGTAACCGCTGAAAACTAAAACAGAACCTTCAGAATAAACCGGGGTGTTTGGATGTACCGACCATTCGTTCGGATGTTCAGAACTCCATAGCAACTTACCCATTCCGGCATCAATACCCAGAACATGGCTTGCAGTATGAGTAACAAGCAGCTGCCGCGATGGCAGTTTGACAAGCAACGGGGTGCAGTATGCCGATAATTCTCCCAGTCCGGAGCAATTCCAGATGGTCTCGCCGGTCATCCTGTTAAGGCACATTACATTGTTGGTTTTACCACCCGGCGTGCAGAATAGTTTCTCTCCGTCAACAAGGATGGATTCCGTAATTCCCCAGGTTATGTTGGCTCCGTCCATCTGGGAAAGAAGTTCCTTTGTCCAAACCGGTTTGCCCGATTTTAGATCAAGGCACACAAGTCTACCCTTCCCGGTTAACAGGTAGGCAAGATCTCCTGCAATAGTCGGTGTGGATCTGCATCCGGGGTAACTCTCCACAAATTCTTTTCCGTAATCGAAATGCTGAAGTTCTTTCCCGTTTAAGTCCAGGACAAACAAAACAGCCTGCCCGTCAACCATTCCGGTAACATAGATTTTTTCTTGGGAGATAACAGGTGATGAAAACCCCATTCCAAGCCCATCAGCCGACCAGAGGATCTGCGGGCCGTCAGCGGGCCATTCAGTAAGCAGCTTATCAACGGCGTATTGACCTGTAGAATTTGCTCCCCTCCATTTTGTTGCATCCTGCGCATTGGATACGTGAAAAAGGAAAACGACGATATACAAAATTACGGCTAGTTTTTTCATAGGATCTGCTTTTATAATTTTTGTAAATGTATCAACGATACATCAGTATTACAATACTATAGGGATTTCCGGGCCTTATTCAGATTCAATATTGTTAAATTATTTTGTATGATGGTTATGTTATTTTGCCAAAAATTTCAATTTGAATCAAATAGAATTTATAATCAATGAATTTGATCAGGACAGGATGGAAAATAAATTGCCGGAATGAATTCTGATTCTAACTATTTTTTGTTATTTTGGACCATCCAAACAACAGTTTTCAGGAATGTTTTAATCGGTTCTGGAAAATTTTTCAGCTTATTTAAGGAGTATTCCTGTCCTTGTCTGTCCAATTAACTATTAAACCAATTTAAGAATGAACTTCAGAATTACTTCATTTTTCGCAGCCATAGCCCTGTTTTCTACTTTTTCAGCCAATTCTCAGGAAGCAGTACAGCGTGAGAAAAACCCTGCCAATATGCTGTGTGTTGGCAAATACTGGACCGAAAAGGAAGGGGCTGATTTCCTGGATGCTCAGAAAAAGCAATATACCTCCAGAAAAGAGTGGGAAAAAAGGGCAAAATTGATCAAATATCATATCCTTAA
>CAZDLO010000139.1:0-7990 GCA_964506325.1 uncultured Tangfeifania sp. | reverse complement strand
CGAATTCGGACTAAATTTCAGGTATGTTTTCGGTCGGTAATTGCTGTATCAATTGTCATTGTCTTCCAGGAAAAACGGCCAGGGGAACCAACTATTATGAGACTGACCGGTAATTTGCTAAATTTGCCTGGTGATCCATTTTTCAATGAATTTAAAGTATTTATTTTTGCTATGGCTGTGCTTCTCAGCCCTGAGTGGTTTTCCGCAGGATGAGGAGAAAGCCATTCTAAAGTCTTTTCATGCCATATCAAGCCATGATTTGCTCAGTGATGCTGCCGAGTTAACTTCCGCAAGGTATGGTGGCCGGTTGTCGGGTTCACCCGGCTATTTGCAGGCCGCCAAGTGGGTAGCAGATGAACTAAGGAAAGCCGGTGTTAAACCCGGAGTTGGTGATACTTCCTTTTTTCAGTATTTCCCCAATTCCTACAGCAGCGTAATTTCTCCTGGCAGTGTCACAATGCTTGCCGGGAATGGCTATCCGCAAAAGGAATTTCGTTTTCCGGATGATTTCATACCGGGGTCCAATTCAGATTCCGGAACGGTTTCCGGTGAAATTGTTTATGTGGGCTTTGGTATTTCAGCACCTGAATTGAATTACGACGATTACCGCAATATTGATGTGAAGGGTAAAATTGTCCTGATGGAAACCGGGGTTCCTTATGGGGCCAACGACAGCACCCTGATCAAATGGGAGCCATACAGTTATCATCGGTATAAGTTTATGCACGCCTGCGAAATGGGGGCAAAGGGGCTGCTCTATGTGAGTAAGATTGCCAACCCCAATACCTCCTTCATCAAAGGGTTTATCTATGCTCATGTAGGCGAACCGGTTGCGGAGGAATTTTTTGCAGGAACGGGAATAAAATATGTGGAGGCCCGGGCAGCCATCACTAAAAATCTCATTCCGGGCTCCTTTCCGTTGAATAAGAGAGTAAAGATTACAGCATTGACTACGCATTTTCCCGATAGCAGATCCTGCAACGTAATAGGACTCATCGAAGGCTCTGACCCCTTGTTGAAGGACGAGGCAATCATCCTTGGTGCTCATCTTGATGCTGTTGGAAGTCCGGGTTGCCTTTTCCCCGGTGCACTTGACAATGCTTCAGGGTCTGTGGATATTCTTGCCGCTGCCAAGGCATTGGCTGCTTCTGAAATAAAGCCTTCACGTTCCATCATTGTGGCATTTTTCGGTGGTGAAGAATGTGGCCTGTATGGAAGTAAAAAATGTGTTGAAACGCCTGTTTGGCAGAAAGATAAGGTCGTTTGTATGGTCAATCTTGACATGGTTGGTAACGGGACGGGATTCTTTCTGGCCAATGGAAAGACTTATCCCGGTATTCTAAAGCATTTTGCAAATGCCAATGCAAAATTGCTTCACAGGGATTTTAATTCCTCTGAAGCCCGTGCAAACTTTGGCCGACCACGTACCGACGGGGCAATATTTGAAAAAGCCGGGTACAGGACACTGCACCTTTATACCACTGGAACCGTGAAAACAGTCTACTACCACCATCCACTTGACAATGTAGATGCACTGACCCCCGAAATCATGGAAGACGCGGCTAAATTGCTGTATCTTGGAATCATGGGTCTTGCCAACGATAAATAATTGAAGATGGCAGCGCGTAAATTATTGTTTGTATGCGTTGGCGAATGATTTGCTGGGAACTGTAAAACTAAACCGTGAACCCTTGTTTACTTCAGACAGAACTGAAATTGTACCCCCCATTAATTCAACCAGTTCCTTAGTAATGCACAGCCCAAGTCCGTTGCCCCGGATAGTTTGAAAACGTGCCTGTTCGCCCCTGTAAAAATTTTCAAATATTTTGAGAAGTTCTTTCTTCGGAATGCCAATTCCTGTGTCTTCAACATAATATTCAACTACACATTCGTATACATTGAATCCGATCTCGATTGATCCTTCCAGGGTATATTTTACTGCATTTGACACCAGGTTGGTAAGGATTTGTACTATTTTATCTTCATCCGACCTGACAATCAGGTTTTTGTGATTTTCAGGCACATTGATTTTTATTTCAAGTCCCTTGTTAAGATCCACATGCAGAAAGACCTGGTAAACATGATTTACAATTTCGGCAGGGATGCAATCATAAATGTTCTGAGATACTTTTTCACTTTGAAGGCGAGATATCAGTATCACATCGTCTATCAGTTTAAGAAGATGATTGGAACTTTTCCGAATAATTTCACCATAGGATTTTTTCTCATCCATGTCAGCCTCTTGTAACAAACTTGAAAATCCCATTATGGCATTCAAGGGCGTTCTTATTTCATGACTCAGATTGTTGAGGAGGGAAGTTTTCAGCCGGTTACTTTCTTCGGCGAATTCCTTTGCTTCCAGGAGTTTTGCCTTTTTGGCTCTTTCTTCCGTGATATCCATTGCCACATCTATTATGGCTATAGTTTTTCCATTTTCATCCCTGATGGCTGATGAGGAAAGGTGTACCGGGAAAATTGTACCGTCTTTCTTCTTATTCAATAATTCTCCTCTCCAGCCACCGTCAAGAGTCCTGGAAAGTAAATCCTGAGCCCGGACGTGCTCTGATCCGGGAGGCCGCACCAGGGCAATATTTTTCCCTACAAGTTCATTTTCGGTATATCCGTAAGTTTCCAGAAAAGAGTTGTTGACATAGATTATCTGGTCTTCCTGGTCAGTAATACAGACACAATCGGTGAAGCTTTTGAACGCATGAGCCAGCAGATCCACTTTTTGTTTGATTTGGTTCTTTTCGGTAATGTCCTGGAAAATTTCCAGCATTGCTTTTGTCCCCCGGAACACCATACCGGTATGGGTGATTTGAAAAATCCTCCCCCCCAGTATTCCTGAAGTTTCACAAGTGTCTGTTCTTCCGATTTGTATGCCACTGAACAAGGGGCATGATACACATTGTGATTTGTCGTCACGAAATATTGTCCAGCATTTTTTGTTGATTGCATCAACCTTAAGATTATTACTGAAATACTGATTCTGATAAAGAATTGTCCCCGCTTCATTTACGATATTTATCCCGAAAGGAATCGATTTCAGAAGGGAATTGTTTAATTCAATGCATTCTGTCATCCCGGTTTCAGTCATAGGATCCATCGGATTATAGTATTCCGGCTTTGCTTGTTTGTTTAAAGCTGGTTCGGTTTTTACAGGGCCTCGAGCAGTTAATTGGGTATCAGTTAAATACCTGTGCTGATCTTCACTTTCCGACGTAGCACAAAAACTATTGTTGTCAGGATGTATGCGGATTTCAGTAAATGAATTTTGTGCCACTGCATTTTTCAGCAACAGGTCTTTCAGAGCTTTGTTTTCCTCGGCCAGTTGTTCATAGGATAGTTTTGGTTCGGTCCTGAATTCAGTCGTTATGAGGGCTTTTAACAGATTTTTCATGCGTGAATAATTTGTTTTTGAGTTACCACATTGCAACGAATTTCATGAATGCAAATCGCTAAATGATCATTTTTAATTGATCCAGACACGTCAGGAAAGCAATTATTGCGGTTATAGGATGATTTTATTTTCCTGATGGTCATACAAATGATCTAAACAAATTGGCTCAAGTAAATAACATAATAGGGGTATATTTTGTTCATGGCCGAAGGAGTTTTTTATTAAATGGAGGAAAAATTATTAACTCCAGATTGTTCAGAGATCATTTTTATGAAATGGGAAGGCATCGTACAGATAACCTTAAAATTCGCATTGTTGCGTATAATTTATTGAAATTGAGCAGGTAAAATATATTTCAGAGTCATAAATAGTGAATTCTCCGAAGGGTGGTACCTCGACTTTCAGAAAAAAGCACATTACCCGATCCGGCTGTTCTCCAGGTATCTGTGTTCCGGATACTTAAGTTTACGCCATTCTATTTTCCAGGGAATTTTTCTGGTAGAGAAGCAGCTCCCATTACGCAGAATCTCTTCTGAATTGTGCCGGAAATTTCAAAAAGCGAAACGCCGAATAAGCCTCTGTCCGTTTAAAATGCCAAACAACCAGCAGGAGCTGGTTGTTTGCGACGATTCAAAATAAAATAAATAGTATTACAAATATCTGATAATCAATGAAGAATTCTACTGAAACAGTGGACCACGTATCCTTCCAGGTATCAAATGCCGGTTTCAGATTTTTCCCCTGTTTTGCCCCATCCAGCTTAATATCCTGCAACTGCAGAAAGCACTATTTCTTCTGTTTCCTGATGTAAACATTTCTGAATTCTATCTCTTTTCCTTCTACCTGGAGGCCAATTGAACCATTGGAGACGTTTACATTGGTTCCAGTGTTTTGGAGTACCCCGTTGACAAATACCTTGATGGAATTGCCGATACAAATGACCTCCATGGTATTCCATTCTCCGGTTTTCTTCTCCGACGACTCTGCCAATTTCTTGACTCCACCTTTTGCCTTATTGATCCTTTCATCCATATCGATGCCCCGCTCGCATATAAAATCACCAGCATTTCCTGCCCCTAACTGGCATTCGATCCAGGTAAAGGAGGTAGAATCGCGTGGAACGTAATGAATAAAAACACCACTGTTGGTGGCTTCCACGGGCCATCTCCATTCGACATGCAATTTATAATCGGAATAGGATTCCTTGGTTCTCATGTAACCCCAGGGATAAGGTGTGAAATGAATAAGTCCGTTCTTTACCGTGAAAACCATTGCCGGATCGACTGTTGCTTTTCTTAAAAAAAACTCCCAGTTGGTGAGGTCTTTGCCGTTAAACAACGCTGTTTTTTTTCTTTCAAATTTTATGGATTTTTTATCCGGTTTGACACCAGGAAAGCCAGATGTAAGAAAAGGAGAGATAAGTAAAATAACAGCAAGGACAACAACAAGAGGATTTTTTGTTTTCATAATATCTGATTTATAGTTTGTTACAGTTATACAAATGTCGTTGAAAAGTATTCTGGTATCTCCTGGAGATGCCCCGGCAGGATAACCTTGGTAAACACAATTGAGTTCGGAAGATTCGCTTTCCGTCTTTAAAGTTAACAAGTCTTACGGTTTATTTACAACTTCAGCAGGCAAATTTAAGGCACACAGGCGGCGTCCTTGCAATTATTGAGAAATGCCTGTCCGCTTGAATCTTTCATTCCCGGTGAATTTTGTATAAGTAATTTTGCCATAGAATGGAAATTAATGCCATCTTTAAATTGCCGAAGAACCTGAATTTTAAGATTTATTGATATATTCAAATTATAAACTCAAATTGAAATGGCAAATATTTTATCCGGTATATGCATCCGGTTCGCTCTGTTGATTGTTTGTCTTTTACCACTCCATGCATTTTCACAGATCATTTATGTTTCCACTGCGGGAAACGACATGAATCCAGGAACCAAAGAAAAGCCTGTAGCCTCCTTTCTGAAAGCTCAACAGCTGGTTCAGAAACTCCCGGCTGATAAATCTGCCGAAGTTGTATTCGCCAGTGGAACTTATTACCTGCCCCAGACTATTGTCTTTACCAAGAATGACAATAAAAGATCCGTTACTTACCGGGCAGAGACGGAGGGCAAAGCCATCCTGAGCGGAGGCAGTCTGCTTCAACCGGCCTGGAAGCCCTTCAAAAATGGCATATTTGTGGCAGATATTCATGGCAAACTGGTTTTCGATCAATTGTATATCAATGGAAAGCGACAAAGGATGGCCAGGTTTCCAAATGCTGTGGACGGGAAAAATGTTTATGACAGCTGGGATTTGAGCCACAATGCCAAATTAGATCAATCCAGCGATCCGTTGACACCGGAAAGGATTGCACACTGGAAAAACCCTGAAGGTGGTTACCTGCATGCCATGCATTCTTCCTTGTGGGGAGATATGCACTGGGTAATTAAGGGCAAGAATAGCGATGGAACTCTGATATATGAAGGAGGCTGGCAAAACAACCGTCCCTCAAAAATGCACCCCGTATACAGGATGGTGGAAAATGTTTTTGAAGAACTGGATGCCCCGGGCGAATGGTATTTCAATTCCGATGAGCAAAGGCTCTATTATTTGCCTGAACAAGGATTGGATCTGACTTCAGCCCGTGTGGAAATTGTAAGGCTGAATCACCTGGTGGAATTTTCTGGCACCAGGACAAATCCGGTAAAGGCGGTTCATCTCCAGGGTTTTGTCTTCAGGCATACAACCCGGACTTTTATGGAAAACAGGGAACCGCTGCTACGTTCCGACTGGACGGTTTACCGAGGAGGAGCTGTAGTTTACAATGGTGCAGAGGATTGTACCATAATGGATTGCGAATTCGACCAGGTAGGAGGAAATACAATTTTTGTCAACAGTTACAATCGGAGAATTACTGTTCGGGGATGCTATATTCACCACAGCGGAGCGAACGGAATTGCCTTTGTAGGTGACCCCGGGACTGTCCGCAGTCCGCTTTTCATGTATGGCAAACAGGATTACAGTTCGATTGACCGTACCCCCGGACCCAAGGGTGATAATTATCCCGGGGACTGCATGGTTGAAGATTGCCTGATTACTATGACTGGTCGTGATGAAAAGCAAACCGCCCCCATACATATCTCCATGTCACATAAAATCAGGATCAATCACTGTTCAATCTATGATGTCCCACGTGCTGGTATCAACATCAATGAAGGTACTTTTGGCGGACATATCATTGAATTTTGCGACGTTTTCAACACAGTTCTGGAGACCGGAGACCATGGCAGTTTCAACTCATGGGGTCGCGACCGGTTCTGGACTCCTGACATCAACGAGACAGTTCCTGAGGTTGCCCAAGAACCCGGCTTGCCCTTGCTTGACATGCTTGAGCCCAACATTATACGCGGCAGCCGATGGCGTTGTGATCATGGCTGGGACATCGACCTGGATGATGGATCGTCCAATTATCAGATTTACAACAACCTACTGCTTAACGGAGGTTTAAAGATGAGGGAGGGCTATTACCGTGCAGCAATAAATAATATAATAATCAACAACGGATTACATCCTCATGCCTGGTATTCGAACTGCGGCGACATCTTCATGAGTAATATCTTGTTCAAATCGTACCAGCCTGCGGTAATGGAAAGGTCAAATGGGCAGGATGGTAAATGGGGTAAAGAACTGGATTACAATTTCTACGCTGCAACCAACGGAACAATGAACCGGTATTCAGGGAATGGCTGTGATGCTCATTCGCTGTGCGGTGACCCCCTATTTATGGATCCTGCTAAAGGAGATTTCAGGGTAAGCGATTATTCTCCTGCCTTAAAAATTGGTTTTGTCAATTTTCCGATGGACCAGTTCGGAGTAAACAAAGCATCACTTAAGCTCATTGCCAAAACACCCGGAATTCCTGTAGGTGAGATGTTAAAAGAGGAAGAAATGCAAACCGCTCCGGCAGCATTTTCGTGGATGGGCATTGTCCTTAAAGAGCCTGTTGGAGCTCAGTTGTCTGGTTATGGAGCTACTTTTGATTCAGGCGGCATTGCACTGTCTGAAGTGCCAGAAAATGGAGACGCCTATCAACTGGGTCTCAGGAGCGGAGACCTGGTTCAGAGTATTAATGGCAAAAAAGTAAATACGATACAAAAATTCAAAGAGTACATTGCTTCCCAAATCAATGAGCCCATCAAACATCGGTTCGAATTCATCAGAAATCAGGAAAAATTGCAACTGACGATCGTTCAAAAATTGACTGAGGTTGTGCCGGTAAACAGATAAGCAAAACCTTAAGGAACTGCTATTGGATTATTTTCTGAAATTCATGCAAATATGGGCTGTCAGGATTGTCGTTACCGGTCATTCACTGCCTTTCCACCCTAATGAAATTGCGATTTCCCTGGGTTGAATACACTTGCAGAAGTCTACCCGCTGCGACATTATTTAGAATCATTCTATTTAAGCAATCAGAACATCTGAAGTTACGGGATAACCTATGACGGTGAAAACAAAAACGTCTGAAACAGAGTGTTTTCAGACGTTTTATGCAATTCATTTTTTGAGCCATTTGGGGGACTCGAACCCCCG
>CAZDLO010000138.1:0-8178 GCA_964506325.1 uncultured Tangfeifania sp. | reverse complement strand
TGGTTACTTTTTGTGGCGACAAAAAGTGATGAAAAGAAAAAACCGAAGACCGGAGACCGGAAAAAGGAGGACGGAAAACGGACAGTACGACTTTACGAAGGGGGTGAGGGGACGAAGGCGCGAGGGGGAGAGGGGGCGAGTGCATCAGTGACATTTCTTCGCCACACAGAAATCAAAGTAGAAAAGTGATAAGACATGAGTTAGGTTTGCATTTCTTCACTCGCCCCCTCTCCCCCTCGCGCCTTCGCCCAATCATACCGTCATACCGTCGTATCGTCGTATCGTCGAAAAGTCGCCCCCACTCATAATTCATAATTCATAACTCGAATACGTAACTCAGATATAACATTCCCTTAACCTAACTGGCTGTCAGCTTGCTTACTTTTGTAATAAATTTGTATTTATGTTTGTAGACAGCCATTCCCATATATATTCCGCTGATTTTAGTCTCGACCGGGATGAGGTTATTACCCGGGCACTGGAGGCAGGGGTAGAGCGTATTGTCTTGCCAAACATTGACAGTTCATCCATTAAGCCTTTGCTGGATCTGACAGACACCCTTCCCGGACTCTTTTTTCCCCTGGTGGGATTGCATCCGACTTCCGTCAAGGAGGATTTCCGCAAGGAGTTGCAGATTCTTGAATACTGGCTTGGGAAGAGAAAGTTTTACGGTATCGGTGAGATTGGCATCGACCTATATTGGGAGAAGGCATTTCTTGAAGAGCAGATGGAGGCTTTTGCTACCCAGATCGGCTGGGCGAAAGAGCGGAATTTTCCGGTCGTTATCCATGTCAGGGAATCCTTTACAGAGGTGATGGAGCAACTGAGAAAAGTCTACAGCACTGAATTGCGTGGTGTTTTCCACAGTTTCACGGGTAGTTTTGAGGATGCCGAGCAGATCATTGAACTGGGTTTCAAGATTGGGATCAACGGCATCATCACCTTCAAGAATTCAGGATTGAGTGAGACGATTCAAAAAATTGACCCAAAACACCTGCTCATTGAAACGGATTCTCCCTGGCTGGCACCCGTTCCACACCGGGGCAAACGCAACGAATGTTCCTATATTGTGAATGTTGCGGAAAAACTGGCCGAGATACACCAAACCTCTGTTCAAAATATTGCATCCATCACTTCCAGGAATGCTAAGGAATTGTTTGGATTCTGAAGAAAGTTATGAATTATGAGTTATGAGTTTTAAAAAATCACACAGAGAAAAAAACACTAAACTCGGTGTAACTCATTTCCTACTCTGTGTAACTCTGTGTAATTTACTTTCTTCGTTTTCACTACATTTGTACATAGCGTTAACACAAAAACAATTGTATGGGAACGAACGGGCAGGCAGCAATACTGATAATTTATACAGGCGGAACAATTGGAATGCGGGAGGATCCGGTTACCAAAACGCTGGCACCCATGAAGTTCGGCATGCTGCTGGACGAAATTCCGGAGTTGAACAAACTCGGATATGCCATCTCTTCGATCACTTTCAATCCGCCGATCGACTCCTCCAACATGACCCCACTGATCTGGACACAACTGGCCAGAACCATTCAGAAGAACTACACCAAGTATGACGGTTTCGTTATTCTCCACGGTACCGACACTATGGCATATACCGCCTCTGCACTGAGTTACATGTTTGAGAACCTTGACAAGGCTGTGATCATGACGGGCTCTCAGTTGCCCATCGGGGTTTTGCGGACCGACGGGAAAGAGAACCTGATTACGGCGGTTCAGCTGGCAGCAGCCAAAAAAGACGGAAGTTCCGTTGTGCCGGAAGTTTGTATCTATTTTGATTCGCAGCTCTTCCGCGGAAACCGTACTACCAAGAAGGACTCGGCGCAGTTCCGTGCTTTTGCCTCCTACAACTATCCTCCCCTGGCAAAAGCGGGAGTTGACATTGTTTTCAACCACGAAAAAATCAATTACCCGAAGAACAAGGGGGTGCTGAAGATCAATACTTCCGTGGATGACAGGGTAATGATCCTGAAGATATTTCCCGGACTCAACCGCAAATATTTTGAGGCGATCCTGCAGCTTCCCGATTTGAAGGGAGTGGTTCTGGAATCCTATGGTTCAGGCAATATGCCAACCTCCCCTTGGCTGATCAGTGCTATCAGGAGGGCAGCCAGGCGGGGGGTGATCCTTATGAATGTATCGCAATGCGCGGGTGGCAGGGTGACCATGGGGCAATATGAGACCAGCTCAGAGCTTCATGAGGCAGGGGTGATAAGCGGGAGTGACAGCACAGTAGAAGCTGCCGTGACCAAGCTGATGTTCCTTTTGGGGCAGAACCTTTCCCTTGAAGAGACCAGGTATTATTTAAGGAACAATCTTAAAGGGGAAATTGAGATTTAAAAGCCTGAATACCTGCATAGTAAACCCTGTGTATCTCTGCGAAATATTTTTAAGCACCTATCACAAAGATACACAGAGTTAAAGGGAGAGTCACAGAGCTGATGGCTACTATCCTTCTTTGACCAGTGTTAAATACAATTCATCCAGTTGTGCCTGGGCAATCGGGGAAGGGGAATCGTTCATCACATCCCTGCCGGAATTGTTTTTCGGGAAAGCAATCACGTCGCGGATGGAATCAAGACTTGCGAACATGGAGACCAGCCGGTCGAATCCGAAAGCGATTCCTGCATGGGGAGGAGCTCCGAATTTAAAAGCATTCATCAGGAAGCCAAACTGATCCTCGGCAGCTTCCTTGGTAAAGCCGAGGATTTTGAACATTTGGGCCTGCAGCGCACTGTCAAAAATACGAACAGAGCCTCCTCCAATCTCCACTCCATTGATAACCAAATCATAGGCGTTGGCTCTTACTTTACCCGGGTCGGTATCGAGCAAGGCAATATCCTCAGGTTTGGGTGATGTAAACGGATGGTGCATGGCAAAGAAGCGTTGTGTCTCTTCGTTCCATTCGAGCAGCGGAAAATCTACAACCCAGAGTGGCTTGAAATTTCCCTTGTCCATCAATCCGCACTGGCGGCCCATTTCAAGTCGCAAAGCCGAAATAACCGGGAGGGTTTTTTCTTTCGGTCCGCAGAGAAGCAGTAGGAGATCGCCCGGCTGTGCCCCGAAATGACCGGCCCATTTCTGCAGTTCTTCAGGAGTATAGAATTTATCCACCGAAGATTTAACAGACCCGTCGCCATTAATTTTGGCGTAAACAAGTCCGGTACCTCCGATTTGCGGTTTCTTGATGTAGTCGGTGAGGGCATCCAGCTGTTTGCGTGTATATTCACCGCAACCGGTGGCGCAGATGCCTCCAATGTATTCTGCGTCGTCAAAGAGTTTGAATTCCTTCCCTTTGACCAGGCCGGTAAGTTCATGTATGACCATGCCAAAACGAAGGTCGGGCTTATCGTTGCCGTATTTTTCAAAGGCTTCGGCGAAAGTCATCCGGGGAAAATCAACGATATCAACCCCTTTTATCTCCTTGAAAATGTGTTTGGTGAGTCCTTCGAAGGTATTCAGCACATCCTCCTGGTGAACGTAAGACATTTCGCAGTCGATCTGTGTAAACTCAGGCTGACGGTCGGCCCTGAGGTCCTCGTCCCTGAAGCATTTAACGATCTGGTAATAGCGGTCGAAGCCGGCCACCATCAGCAGCTGTTTAAAAAGCTGGGGTGATTGCGGCAATGCATAAAACTGGTTGGGATTCATCCTGGAGGGCACGACAAAATCCCTGGCACCTTCCGGTGTTGATTTGATCAATACCGGAGTTTCTGTTTCGATGAAATTCATGCCATCGAGGTAATTTCTCACCACATGAGCCATTTTTGCCCTTAATTCCAGGTTCTTACGAACGGCTTCCCTGCGCAAATCGAGGTAACGGTATTTCATTCGCAGTTCATCTCCCCCATCGGTATCATCCATGATGGTAAAAGGAGGAGTTTCCGCTTCGTTGAGAATATTCAGTTCGGTTATATGCAGCTCGACTTCCCCGGTAGGGATTTTTGAATTTTTGCTTGAACGTTCCCTTACTGTACCACGGGCCTGGATAACATACTCCCTTCCCAGGGAGGAAGCAGTTGCCTTTACTGCTTCGGAAGACCGGTCATCTACCACCAGCTGGGTTATACCGTAGCGATCACGAAGATCGATAAATGTCATTCCGCCGAGGTTTCGGACTGTCTGAACCCATCCGGCAAGGATCACTTCCTGCCCGTTATTTTCCATGCGTATTTCGCCGCAAGTATGATTTCTGTACATTTGTAAGCGATTAATTTTTGAGGTTGCTAATTTACAAAACAAAAAGATGATTCATCCTTTCGACGACGAATATTTCATGAAAAGAGCACTGGCAGAGGCCGAACAGGCGTTTCAGGAGGGGGAAATCCCGGTAGGGGCAGTTGTCGTTTGTCAGAATAAGATTATTGCAAGGGCACACAACCAGACTGAAACGTTATCGGATGTGACTGCTCATGCCGAAATGCTGGCTGTTACAGCTGCAACCGGCTGGCTTGGAGGTAAATACCTGACAGGTTGCACCCTGTATGTGACCCTTGAACCCTGTGTGATGTGCGCCGGAGCCCTGGGATGGGCCCAGGTTGACAGGATAGTTTGGGGAGCCTCCGATCCTAAGAGGGGGTTCCGGAAATTTGCACCGGAAGCCCTGCATCCAAAAGCCGAGGTTACACCGGGAATTCTTGCCCATGAATGTGAAAAGCTGCTGAAGGAGTTTTTTGCGGAGAGAAGGAAGGAGTAGAGGGGAGTTATGAATTATGAGTGATGAGTTATGAGTTATGAGTTATGAATTATGAGTTATGAGTGATGAGTTGATTTGCATTGCATTGCATTGATATTCAGTAGGTTAAATCTTGAAATCACTTGAATTGAGAATCCTTTATAATTCGCATTATATCAATGATTTCAGAGAATTGAATATTTCAATAACGAAACGCTCGCTATAATATATGAGAGATCGGTGGGGGGTCTAATATTTGATATAGACGAATCCTTTTATGTAGCGGCTGGTTCCGCCTAGATGAAGAACATAGTAGTAGGTTCCGGTAGGCAGAAGTGTACCATCTTTTATGATTGAATGCAAGGCACGTCCTCCCCAGTCGTTCTGATAATCCTGGGATTCATAAATTAACTGGCCGGAACGCGTATAGATTGATAATGTGGACAAAGGATAGCCTTCCAGTCCCTGGATAATAAATAACTCGTTAATACCATCCCCATCCGGAGAAAATCCTTCGGGAACAAAGACCAGACCTTCCGTGATGGTGATTGTTACCTTGGCTGTATCGCACAAACCGGCAAAATCGCAGATCCTGTAAACAAAATTATCTGAAACCGGGTTCTTACCATCCGGAGTATAGGTAACTGATCCATTCAGGTTAACCAATACGGTTCCTAAAGTTGGCTGGTCAACAATGGTTAGCGTGGACTTGTCGAGGTCTCTCTTGGAATCATAGTCATTGTTAAGAACGCTGATATCGACAGAAGGTACCCAGGGGGTTCTGACATAATCAGGATTGGCGATAAGCATGTGTGATTCAAACGGGTAATCGAAATCCAATACAGATATACAGTTGTAAGTGTCTGTCACTTTCAGTGAGTATGATCCCAATCCCTGGATAGTAACCTTGGGTAGTGACGGATCACTGATAATTTTTCCTGTTGTGGTAGTCCATTCGAAGATAAGTCCGTCCCCTGTGGAAGCAGATCCGTCGACAACCAGCGTTTCATCATTGGTTGGAATGGCCGGGTAAGATATTTCCGCTTTGGCAGCAGAGTTGAAGGTTACATTCGCAATTGCCTTGTCCGGTATGCCATATTTGTCGGTGACAGTGAGTTGGACCCTGATGGTTATGGGCAGGAACCCGGGGAAGCTGGACCCCAGCGTCAGTTGGGTTTTATCGGTATCTTTCGATGAAAGAATGCCACCCGGATCCAGCATCTCCCATTTGTAGGTCAATCCTGTTCCCATCGATTTGGAGCCATCCAGGTCTACCGGGTTACACTCTCCGTATGATCCTGCTCCGACGACCACTGCTGATATCGGGTTCAGGAGATCCTTAACGATAATTTTCTGAACACATGTGGCGGTGTGATCAAGAGGATCATAGACCGTCCAGGTAACTTCGTGCACACCTATCGGATAGAAAGTTTTGTAATCATTGTCAACATGATCCACTTTACAATTATCCGTGGTGGCCGGACTGCCGAGCGCAATGTTTGTGGCACCGGGTGAGCCGGCATCGGAGTATACGCTGACTTCCGGAGGACAGACAATGGTGGGCGATTCAACATCATGGACCGTAATTATCTGGGTGCATGGCAGGCTGACATTCCCGTTGGCATCCCGGGCCGTCCAGGTGATGGTTGTTTGTCCGACCGGGAAAGGATCAGTAATTGCAAAACCATCTGAACGGACGCTTTCAGCAACCAGGGCAGTACCTGAACATTTGTCTGTGATGGTCGGATTTTCAATTTTTACAACAGCAGAACAGAGTCCCTTGTCATTGTCTTTGATGATCTGGGTTGTCGGGCAGGAGATAACGGGAGGCTCGGAATCACTAACCTTGAGGATCAATGGGGCTACATCGGCACACTGGTTGGGATTTGGGGTAAATGTATATACGCCATCCTTACTGTTGTCAATGGCAGGCGACCAGGTGCCGGTTATTCCTTCCACTGAAGTTGGCGGAAGCGGCGGGATAACCGAACCGGGACAATATGGGCCAACGGTGCCAAATGTAGGAGTAATGATGGTATTTACCGTGATGGTAAGTTTGGCTTTTGTTGCACACAGACCCGCTGATGGCGTGAAAGTATATTCGAGGGTTTTGGTCGGATTAATATTCGGTGACCAGGTGCCTGCAATGCCTTCTTTGGATATTTTTGGAAGTGGCGGTATAGAAGATCCGACACAATAAGGTCCGACAGGATCGAAAGTCGGAATAGTTGCAGGAATGACAGTTATTGTCATGGTAGTTGGGGTGGCACACTGATTGGCCAACGGGGTAAATGTATAAACCGTATTACCGACAATCTCTGAATCAATGGTTGCAGGAGACCATTTACCCGTGACACCATTGGTGGAGAACTGTGACAACAATGGAGGAACAGCGCTTTGGCACAAAGGAACGATTTGTTTGAAGGCGGGAGTCAGCGGCGGATCCACCACAATGTCCATAAAGGTAGGATCAGCACACTGGCCTGGATCAGGTGTGAAGATATAACGATCACTTCCGGCGATTGACGTGTTGATGGCCGCAGGAAACCAGGTCCCTGTGACACCATTTATAGAGGTAAGCGGGAACAGTGGGGCAACCTGATTGAGACACAAAGCTTTGATCTGTGTAAAAGAAGGGGTTACGATCGTTGCGAGATCGATCAATGTAAAGGTTGCCGGTTTTATGCAGCCGTTAAAATCCGTGACCGTCACGTTGTAGGTACCGGATGCAAGATTCACCTGATCTTCGGAAGAACTACTGACTCCACTGCCGGTCCAGGCGAAGGTATAAGGCCCTGTGCCACCTGAAAAAGTAATATCAATGGCTCCCGTAGGTGTACCACTGCACAAAATATCAGTCGTCACAACAGAAATATCAATCGCAGAAGGTTCAGTAATGGTGAAACTGGAAACTTCGCTGCAGTTGTTGGCATCGGTGACGGTAACACCATAGGTTCCTGCGGCCAGGCCGGTCTGATCTTCGGAAGTTGCATTGACACCGTTGCCGGTCCAGGCATAGGTATACGGAGCATTGCCACCCGAGACACTAATATTTATTGATCCGGTTGAACCTCCAGTACACAATACTTCAGTTTGTGTGACAGAGACAGTTACAGACGGCAGTACAGTAAATGTAGCAGAACAGCTTTGGTCAGGCTCACACGGAGTTTTAACGGTCCAGGTGACGGTGATGGATCCGCCTGCCGGTGGCGTCACAGGTGTTGCAGGAGAGGTAGTAACTGAAACAAAGCAACTGCCGGTTACCTGGATGGAGGCAATCCATGCAGCAAAAGCATTATCGAGATCAGCCTTCGACTGGCAGGAAGGCTCAGTTTGGTCAACGGGACAGGTTACCACCATCGCAGAGGCAGGAGGCACTACAAAGGTGGAGGTGCAGCTCTGTGAGTCGCTGGCATCGGTAACGGTATACGTAAAGCTAAGGTTGGCTCCCGTGCAAGAGGCTCCCGCCGGTAGGGCCG
>CAZDLO010000137.1:0-8290 GCA_964506325.1 uncultured Tangfeifania sp. | reverse complement strand
TTTTCTGATGTGATCAGCCTGACTGAATCATTGATGCAGGAAAAGAACATAGAAATCGAATGTCACGTACCTGAGCATCTAAAAACCAATGCTGACCTGAGAATGGTGGAAACAGTTGTACGGAACCTGGTTACCAATGCCGCCAAATACACACCCAAAGGCGGGAAGATTATCCTGGAAGCTGTTCAAAAGCTGGATAAAGTGGAGATATCAGTCCGAGACAACGGAATAGGGATGAATGAGGAGATCGTCAGCCAGTTGTTCAAAATATCAGAACGGAACTCACGGCCAGGAACTGAAAAAGAACAGGGTACGGGTATCGGACTCTTACTCTGTAAGGAATTCCTTGCCAAACACCAGGAGACCCTCTGCGTGGAAAGTGAAGAAGGAAAGGGAAGCAAATTTACTTTTCACCTCCCATTTTCTGGCGAATAAGCCCCCACAATAAAATCATCTCAAATTTTTCGCCGGAGCACCAAAAGAAATCCGGACAGTGTTCACTCTGAACGCTGTCCGGATCTTTATTTAGGTCAACCCAATGCAAATGAGTTAAATAAATCCACCCTGCCTGAGTTGCTTCACGGTAAGAGGGGCGCCGACTTCAATAATGGCACTCTTCCTGATACCTGCCTGGTGATTGTAATTGTGGCGTTGGTTGTGTGATACTATTCCTAATGCTGCAACCATGCCAAAAACGAAAAATGTTAATCCGAGTAAAAATCTTTTAGCTTTCATAATTATGTATTTTTAAATTGTTGTTATTAAAATCATGCCCAAACTTACAGCCATCGGGCTTATTGACACAATGAAATAGACGAATCGGGCAATTTCATAGACAATCAACCTGATTTTCATGCCCATTAAAAATCCCCATGAAATATTTTGAGCCAGAGTTGGCGCAATTTGATCCAGGGATGAACACACCGTTCAGGAGCGGATAATGAAATTTAAACATCTTGATTATCTTTACAAAGCATGATAAATAGCGCTTCTATGGAAATAGCACCATCAAGAACAGAAGGATTTGCCCTCTTATGCCAATACAACAGGCAGGATAGCCTGAGACGCCATGGACTGGCAGTGGAATCAGTGATGCGGCATTTCGCAGAGCAGTCCGGAGAAGATGCAGAAAAATGGGGAGTCATCGGGTTGTGCCACGACCTGGATTATGAGCAATATCCAGACCAGCATTGTACAATGACCAGGAAGATACTGGAAGACCTCAACTGGCCGGAAAGCTATATACGTGCCATTGTAAGCCATGGCTGGGGTATCTGTTCCGACACTGAACCGGTCGAATACCTGGAAAAAGTACTTTTCGCAACGGATGAACTCACCGGACTCATAACTGCCTGCGTTTATGTAAGGCCTTCCAAAAGCATCCTCGATCTCACAGCCAAATCTGTCATGAAGAAATGGAATACCCGTGCCTTTGCAGCCGGGGCCAACAGGGACGTGATTGCAAAAGGAGCAGGAATGCTTGGAAAGACCGTGGAAGAACTTGTAGCAGAAACCATTGTTGCCATGCAAAAGGGGGCTGATTCAATCGGGCTGAGAGGTGAACTTTAAAAATCAATAATCCAATATCGTAACTTCATTACAAATGACCTGTTTAAAACTATTTAAGCCCTTGTTACTTTTGTTCCTGATCAGTTCGGGCACCCTGACACAAGCACAAAACTGGCCATGCTGGAGAGGATCCAATGGCGATGGATCAAGCATTGAAACCGGCATCCCCACAAAATGGGACTCAACAACCAATGTTTTGTGGAAGAGTCCGGTTCCTGGAGCCGGCTATGCTTCTCCAATCGTTTGGGGAGAGCGGCTCTTTACCGCTTCCGCCTTGCAGGAAACCGAAGAGAAGGTCCTGCTTTGCTACGATACATCGAATGGAAACCTCTTGTGGCAAAAGACTGTGGTTCAGGGGAAATTTGAAAACAAGCACAATGACAACAGTTTTGCATCGGGTACCCCAGCCACAGATGGCACCCTGGTTTTTGTATCATTCCTTGATGGACAGGACGTAGTGATTGCTGCCTACGACTTTAACGGTCAGCAAGTTTGGCTTCAGCGGCCGGGCACTTTTTCCAGTCCGCACGGCTACAGCTGTTCCCCGGTGATTTTTGAAGACAAGCTGATCATCAACTGTGACAGCAAAGGAGATTCATTTGTGGCTGCCCTGAGCCGTACTGACGGGCATCTGATCTGGAAGATCCGGCATGAAAGGCCTGCCCACAGTTTCAGTACTCCAATATTCAGACCTTTGGCCGGTAAAATGCAGATGATTTTTGGCGGAAATAAGGAAATCGCCTCCTACAACCCTGCCGACGGTACGAAGTACTGGTTCGTCAGCGGCCCGTCTGAAGACTTCACCTCCAGTCCGGTCTACAATGAAAAATCGGGATTGGTTATTTACAGCAGTGCATGGCCAAAACGCGTATTAATGGGTATTAAACCCGACGGCAGTGGCGAAGTCACACAAACCCATGTTGTCTGGCAATCCACTGCCGGTGCCTGCTATGTTCCTTCCCCTTTAAGTATTGGTGAATATCTGTTTTCAACGATGATCAATGGCAAGCTCCACTGCCATGACGCTGCCACCGGAAATGTGTTGTGGACAGAGGACAACGGCAAGCAGTATTCATCGCCGGTTACTGCCAACGGACTGGTGTATATCCCCAATGATGCCGGAGTTATTAAGGTCATCAAACCCGGACCAACTTTCGACCTGATCTCTGCCAATTCCCTCGGGGAGAAAATGTTTGCATCGCCTGCCATCAGCAACGGCAAAATATACATCAGGGGACTGAAGCACCTTTACTGCATTGGAAGCAGATGACCAAAATGAAAGGGCCTGATTATTGATGAAATGACGGACCCGGCATTGCCAGGCGAAAACTTATACGACTTAAACCGAATACACCCCATGAAAAAAACAACCGTTTACAGGCTCTCTCTTTGGATTTGCATTGGCTTTTTGACCCTGGGATATATTTTTCAGGGTTCCGAAAATAAATTCCCGGGAAATCTTATGCTGGGTTTTGGCTATGCTGCTGCAGTAAACCTGCTTTATTCAGGTTTGAAGGATGTTTTCTCGAATGAGAAAATCAAATTGAATGAGAGAATAATGTGGGTTACCGGTTTTGTCTTTATCCTGCCTGTTGCGGCCGTTTTGTATTTCCCTGCCTTCCGAAAAAGGAATCGTTAAAAGGCTATGCCTACAGTCAGGCTCAAAGCTTTTGTGCGGTAATCAGCTGGCTGACCTGCAATTTCACTCAGCCCCATATTGTACCTCAGATTGAAACGAAGAGCCTGCTGCCACACGGGTGCCTCGAACCCGATTCCAAATGCTGCTCCCCAATCTGTCTTTTTCTCGTCAGGAGCAGGAACAGTGAGACCACTGTCATTCCCCTTAGAAGGCTGCGTCAGGTTATTCAAGGCAAAACCGGCATACGGTCCTGCTTCGATATAAAAAAGAGCTCCCTCATTTTTCAGGTTATCCCTGTATTGAAAAAGTACCGGAACCTGCAGGTAATCAATTTTATAATCGGTTTTGACAGTCGTGTTCAGTTCATAGGTTTCTTCATTTCTGCCTTTCCTGACATAATTGATTTCGGGTTGAACCGCAAAGGAGTTACTGAAAGGCAAAGTGGAAAATGCTCCGATGGTATAGGAGAAGGTGACATTGCTGTTGTCAAGGAGATCGCCTTTGGGGGCAAATGTTGATACAGTGACACCATTGTGCAACCCGAAACCGATCTGGGAAAAGGCTGAAGTTGAGATCAGGGTTAAAGCCAAAGCAAGTAAAATTGAATTCTTTGTTTTCATAAAACGTAAAATTTAAAGGATTTGTGAATGAATCTGATTGGGTTGGATTCCCAGGAAAAGTAACCTGCCGGTAACCCGGATTACCAGGTCTTCCTGTCCCAGGACAAGAAATTGCAGCATCTCGCAAGTATTACTGTTGATGATGATCTCCAGCAACTGCTGGTTGATGTCAGAATTTCCGGGATTTTCCATTCCCCCGGAATATTCATAATAAGTGATCAGTTGTGAATAATAACGCCTCCCCAGACTTTCGAGTTCAGCCACAAACAGGGGATGTGAAAAGGGACCGTTTACTGAATAGATCAATGACAGAAAACTGTCGCACTCATTTCTCAGCTTGAATTTTATCAGTTCAAAAGCTGTATGAATACCACAGTCATCCGTAATAAATGCGAAATGATTATTTGTCGCCTCCCGGCTTTGTTGAATCCCGGGGGAAACGAATGGAAATTGAGCCCTTTTCTTTTCAGTCTGCATTGCATCAATGATCAATGATGCAAAGGAAAAGTAACCTCAAACCAAATTTTTTGATCTGGATCAAAAAATGGCGGAGACAAAAATTATTTTCCTGCCCTGATCCGGCTGAGGGTTTCCTGTGTTATCCCAAGAAACGAAGCAATGTGTCCCAATTTAACCCTTTGAAAAATTCCGGGATAATCCTTCATAAGTGCATTGTAGCGATCTTCCGCACTCTGGAACTTGATGCCCGTGATGTATTCCGACAATTTCCTGGTAAGTGCATAAACGGCATGAAAGGCAAACTGGGCCATTTCATGGTTCTCACTCAGCATTGCCTCCATTTCGGCATACCTGATGGAATAGACCACGGAGTCTTCCAGTAATTCGCCATAAAACATGGTTGGTTTCCGGTTATAGAAGCAGTCAACCGCGGTTAAAAAAGAATTTTCCGGGAAAAACCACTGTGTTATTTCCTTCCCGTTCAGGGTATTATAATATACACGTGCCAATCCTGTTTCAACGTAATAGATATGATGGCAGACCTCTCCTGCCCTGTATAGGAAATGCCCCTTGGGCAATACCTCCCTTTTGAAAACAGAACTTATCTCCTGTTCAGTTTGTTCTGAAAGGTTAGGAATACTCCGGATATAAGGTGGAAAAGTCATTGCCGTTTTTTTATTGCGCAAACTACCATAGAAATTCTACCTGGATGCCATCCGGACTATTTTCAAAACCAATCAACGCTGTTCTGCTTGCCGCATCCCATTCAGACACAAATTCGCTGACTAACTTCCCAGTTGAATCCCTGATTGTTGTTTTCACCGGGGGAGACGGCAGAAGTACCCGCATGGCGCTGGTGGTATTTACAGGGCTCTTTGCAGTAAATGAATATTTCCTGCTGCCGGCAACCTCGTTGTATACCCTTGCTGCTCCGGCCAGGACCTGTGGCCTGTTTGGATCCGGCACCCGTCCAACATTATAAAGAAATGCCTGTTCACCCGGCAATACCGATTTTTCAGTCAGCACGGGGAGCTTAGGGTCAAAAAGATCAATCAGGCACCCTTTGAAGGTATAAGGTTCCATATTTACACTTTCATCCAGGACAGCGATGAGTTCAAAAGGCCCCCTGTTCAGATAAAAGAAGTTCTTGACGATCAGTTTACCTGATCCGGCATTTTTTTCGTACAGTTGTTTCACTTTTGCCAGGTAACCTCTGTCTGAACCAGGAGTAAGTACAAGTTCCTTGGGATCCTGCCTGGAAACAAATACTGTTCCCTTGCCATAATGGTACTCCCCTTCCTTTGCGGTGGGGTCCATTCCAAGCAACTCAAACAAATGTCCGGACGGTGCCTGGTATTTGGTGCCTCCGCTGTTCCACCACTCCCTTACTGTCTGAAAAGGATCATTGTCGCGGCCGCAGTAAAAGAGAACGCCACCCTTCTTCACCCACTGTGCAATATGCTTGTGAGCTTCCGGATCAAGCGGTTTCATGTTGGAATAGGACATCACAAGAACTTTGGTATCCTTCCAGGTTTCCGGATAGGCAACATTCTCGATATGCAGGATTTTTACCGGGATACCGCTCTTTAACAGGGGCAGGGTGAGGCCGTAGAAATTGGACAATTGCGGATCCTCATATTCTTTGTGTGTCGGGAAACGCTGAAACATCATGGAATTTCCCATCAGGACGCTGATGCCGGCAGAACCGCTTACGCGATTGTCAGACAATGGCATCTGGTTCAGAGAGTTAACCATAACCTGCATCTGGGTAGAATAATGGCGTGGAATTGACTCCTTCTCCTGGCTATCGGGTTTTCTGTAGAGTCCCTCATAGATTCTGTCGGGCCATGGCATTACTTCATAATCGGCAATCATGGGGTATAACAACTGGGCTGTAAAGGTTGCCTGGTAATTCTTTTTGTAGTCACCCCAGTCGCGCGGCCTGTCCTCAATAGGGTCGGTCAGGAAAAACATCTTTCTTCCAGTGGGTGCGGTCATGGATTCCATGGAGCCATATTCAAGGAAGGCATTCTCAAATACACGCTCCTTCATGACTCCGTTGTAATAGGTTGGTTCCCTTGACGTTCCGGTCCATACCTGGGCGATATATCCGTCCACGCATGGCAGGGATGCCAGGCTGGCTTCCGGGCTTACAATCCTCCAGGCTGAATAATTGACCAGGGAATGAGTCGGGACGTAGCACCTGATATTCATCCCTTTGCTCTTGCCATATTCTTTTGCATAGGTAAATACCGCGTTCAGGGCGTTGTAATACAACTGGTATTTCAGTTTACCGGAGAGGTAAGTATTCTCAGGAGATTCGTGCTGAGGCCTCCACGGGAAATTATAATATTTCTGCCATTCCTCCTTGAAGGCGCTGCTGTATCCTGCACGGGCCCAAAACTCGGGTTCTTCGAGGTAAATGGCATCGATTCCTGCATCAATGACTCGTTTGATGTGCTTTTCATTCATGTATTTTATGAAAGAGGCTGTTGGAACCAGGTAAGGAATTAATTTCCCGTGCCAGATGGTATCTCCTTTTGCAGTTACCTGTCCCTCGTTCAGGTGATTGATCCCATCCCATTCCCCGGTGAAGTAATCCTTGTAATCGCCCCAGGCAATCCCGGTCATGAAATGAACAGTGTAACCACGGTCCCGCCAGGACTGTACCCGCTGCTCGAAGGTCATCCCTGCCCTGTCTGTTGCACCATAAACAATCGCAACATCCGATCTCACGTCAGTGGCCGCTTTCCACTGCCCGGCGGTCTGAAACACGGTTTTTTCCCTGGCACCCCCTGACGGCTGCTCTTTTTGTTGAGAAAAGCAATCCTGGTCTATCAGAGAGAAGGTTAGCAGCAAAAGAAAATAAATCTTGTTTGTCATTTTAGGTCGTAATTGTTGTGTATTCCACTTCATGGATTTTATTCCTGCTTTTTCATCAGCCAAACTTCAGAAACAATGGTCCCCCATCCTCCTGAATTCCGCCATTGCTCCACACTCACCCGGTCGCCACTGGCCACATCATCAGATTTTTTGAGCACTATGGTTAATTCTCCGCTGGCAGTAGCCTTTGCCGGAATATCCCAGGTGAAGAAATCACTCATCTGTAAAGGCAATTCTACATCTTTGGCGAGAAGAATCCCGTTGGCGTAGACCGACTGGCACTTCTGGTTCATCCGCTCCGCATAACGATCCTGGAACCAGGGACGAACGAAGGTAAAACGTATTTTGTAGGAAGCTTTGGGATCAAGGTTTGAATAATGAAAAGAGACGCCCTCTTTCTCATCCTGGGTATAATGCATGGATCGCTGTGACGGGCGGTTGCCTTCTGAAAGCATTTTGGCAACATAGGGTTGGCCATGGTCATAAGGATAGCCGGAAGTGACATTGGGAGCGACGTTAAAGGTGCCAAGGTTGTCATAATACCCGCCCGGTCCGGGGTTTTCATAATCAACAACCATGGCAAGTAATTCCTGACTGGCTTTTTTATCTGCCTTAAGGGCCCTTTCCAGCTGGCGCTTCAACCAGCCTAGTCCTATAAAATCGTGGTCCAGGTTGAACAGCCCGTCGTTCCTCTCTCCGAAGAGCCTGTTGCTCTCCTCACCCAGCCTTTCTGCCTCCCTCCGGAGCAGGGCCATCTCCTCCGTTTCCTTCAGGCCGAACCACGAAAGCGCCTCCCTGACCAAAGGACCGGGATCCTTGCTTCTTATTGCATCAGCCACCTGTTTTTCGATGCGTGAGCGGAGTCCCATCTGACCGGCAACATTCAACTGGGTGTAACGGTCGAGTGCGCCTTTTTGCATGTACATCCGCCACAGCCAGTCCTTTTCCATTATTTCAGCAGGAATCAGCTTTCCAGCTTCACTGACCATGTCATAATATGCCTTTATACCAGGTTTTTCGGCCAAAGAGGACCCGGGTTGCTCTCCTATGTTCTCTTCAAGTTGCAACAAGGCTTTGGCCATAAGGGGTGCAGCTTCCGGTCCGAACCAGGTCCTTCCGT
>CAZDLO010000136.1:0-8473 GCA_964506325.1 uncultured Tangfeifania sp. | reverse complement strand
ACCACTCGAAGAGATACTTTTCGTCATGTACTATATCAAACCTCTTTAAGAAATCGAGGTATTCTTCTTTAAAGGTAATTGCCTGGTGATGTGCCTTTTGATTTAATACGTATTTTGCTACCAGATCAATTTGAGAATGGCTGTAGGAAAATGCCCCAAATCCTTCTTGCCAGGAGAACTTAAATTTTGACAATTTATTCTCATTAACAAATTCATTGCTTGATTTTTTAACTTCCCTGACCAGATCAGACAAACAACAATTCGGTTTCATTCCAATAAAAAAATGGATATGATCAGGTGTCCCACTGATGGCAATTATTTTTTGTTTCTTACTACGAACAATACCTGTAATGTATTGATATAATCGCTGTTCCCAATCCGGGTGAATCAGACTATTCCTGCCCTTAACTGCAAAGACAACTTGAATATAGATTTGCGTAAATGTATCAGCCATCGTTTACTTTCTCTTCTGTGAATATTAGGGTATTGCCTAAAATACCATTGCCCTTTCTTAAAGTTACGGAAAATTCACCGGATAGTGAAATCAGCTTAGGGATGGATTGCCATTCATGTAAAAGTGCCAGATGTGCACAAATACTTTTTTTTCGAACACTTCAAATGAAATTTTGACAGGTCAATTACTCACAGATTTCACGACAGTTGAACCAAAATGGGTACAAAATATGGAATGGTTATTCGTTTTGTCCGGGGATAGTTAGGGGATTGGTGAAAACAAGATAATTTGGAATTTTATCTACTTCTCTATCAGGGTTGGCTGGTCTAAACAACAAGAATTTCAGTTTGGACGATTTGTCTGCACCTTCAGCCAGTTAAACATTTTATTTATTAAAGGTAACCTGATTTGAACAAACGTTTGGACATTGTTTCCACTCTCTAGCTCCAGGGTATGACCAACTTTGTCTATTTGTATAATCCGGTAGGGCATTCCGAATGATTGAGCTTCCTTTAACCTCGACATGCTCAGTTTTACAGGTGAGAATCGATCCAGTTCAGGATCACCAAAAATCCAAAGAACAGGTGTTTTAATATTTTTAAGGTTAGGTTGCGGATTGAAATCCAAAATTTTTCGCTCCCATTCTCTGTGTGCATCGTCAATAGATAAGGGATGAAGGTCCGGATAGACCTCCCGAAACCAGGCAGCTTCACGGTATCGTTCAAAAGTTGCTGATAATTTTTCGAAATCTTTGCCTGTTCGTGTCACCTGATGATCCATTCTAATAAGTTCGATGGCTTTTTTAATATCATCCTCACCGAATCCTGCGTGGCGAATTTGTGCTTCACGCCCATAAATACGATCTTCAGCTATTGTTGAGACAGAGGCCGATACCATTATGAGGAATGCGGGAGATTCAACCTGGTTTGCTGCGATTGAAACGACCCAACCTCCTTGACTTGCTCCAAAGAAACCGATACACTTCGAATCTATATTCGTTCTTGATTCTAGAAATCTATAACCTGCTGCTGCATCAGCGGCTAGATCATTGAGGCTGAACTCTCTCCATTCATTTTCTCCTCCATCAGATTTCCCGACACCCCTTTTGTCGTAAGATAGTGCTGCATATCCCTGACTTGCAAATATCCACGCATAAAGCATTGTTGATTTTCGACTGGTCTGTCCGGATCCGTGAACGAGAACCACACCTGGAGCCTTTATACCGAATCTGGGGGACAAAAGAGTTCCTCGAATTACCAGATTTCCACTTTTGAATTCAATGTCCTCCGAATGAATCGAAATACGTTTCCAACCGCACCACAGTGTAGGTAAGGCTAATGCAACTAAAATGATCCATATGATTTTATTTTTCATCGGAAGAGAAATTTCAAAATGGCAGAGAATATGAAACAGGCTGGATATTAGCAAATTACTTCCTTGTTCCCTTGATGGTAATAATATGACACCAAATTAATTATTAAAGTTAATTAAGGAACGATAATAACCTGTAAAAGAGTATGAATTGCATTGATTTCAACGTTTCAAGTGCTTCATATTATACCGGGGACTTGCAATGCATTGGTGTGGTACAACCTTCACGATTAATGACGATTTCCCGATATTCTCTTTTCAGGCTGAAATCTACAACTTTGGGACCCATTGTCGTATATCCAAATGGTGCAACGCCCAACCAATTCCCATTTCGTAAAAGAGTTTTCGTACCTGGTAATGTTCTTTCTAACCGTTCATGGTTCTCTTCCATCGCCTCAAGCAGTTTGTGGTAGATAGTTGTCCGGCTTTTAAAATTTTCTGTGCAAAGTCCAGTTGATGTTTCAATAAGATGCACAACTAATTTTTCGACAAGTTCCTGAACGATTGTAATTGGACTGGTTCCGGAACGCGAGAAGCGATTGATAAACTTTATTGCAATTGCGAAAGGTCGTTTTTTGCTTTTCTTTTTTTCGTCATAAAGTTTTTTAAATTCCTTCCGACTGAAATCACCTGACGCACTTTCATAGGTTCCGCCAATTATTTGGTCGAGTAGGTAATTATTTTTATTGGCGTAGGCTATTATTTCCCTTTCTTGTTCCTGGATGGATACGCCGGAACTTCACCAGGGTGTAATGAATGGGTTTGAAACCATCGTCCCACATACTGCAGGTGCCGGGATTGAACCTTCTGCTAAAATCCTGCAGGTTGATGCTCAAGGTATTATAGAAGATAATGGGAAAAATTAGGAACCTTCATATTTACGATTACAATCTTTTCTGGATGAATATCAGGCAAAATGTGAAACAACGCATCGATGCTTATTATATAAACGTTGAAAATTAATGTTTTTTTATCAGCCATATTTCATTTACAACGGTTATCGATTCCGGCATATCCGGTGCAAATTCAATCTCAACACGTCCATCTTTTGTTATACTTGATGGTATATCATATTCTAACTGTTGTATTTTATTCCTCTCAATTTCTATAGGTCCCCCAATTTCAATTCCGTCTGCAAGCACTCGTTGTCTTATTTTTCTTCCTGCCCACCAGCTTTCTTCCGGCAAAGCATATGTTACCCGTATCTTGTATTCGGCTTTCTTATCCAATTCGTTATAAGTATAGGTTACACCCTGCTCACCAGCAAAACTATAATTAATAAGTACTTGAGATGGTTTTAATCCAGGACTAAATATTACATCCCAATAGTTACTTGTCCCAAATGTTAAATGAGGTTGTTCTGCATAGTTTCCCCCATTATCGTAATAACCCCCATCACCGGGATTTTCATAATTGGCAAGAGTTCCAACTTGTTGTTTCAATTCATTTACATCTTGCTCATCAATTAGTTTTTTAATCTGATCTGAATACCATGTTACACCAACTAAATCCATCTCTACCATATTCAGCAGAGCAATAAAACGATAACCGACAGATTCATTAAGTTCATCATCCAATATTTTAGACTCTTCACGTAAACGAATCATCTCTTCTGTTTCACTATTTTGCCCCAGTACATCCAGTGCATTTTGAAGAAACACTTTTGGCTTATCACTCCTGGTGGCTTTCATTAACAGATTATTTACATTCAATAAAAGTTCAGAGCCCTGTTCAACTTTATGATATACATACAAATCAGTTAAACCTTTTTCCAAAAGAAATATATATCGCCAGTTATTTTTACGGAATCCGGGTGACATTTTTGCCCCGGCACTTCGTACAAGGTTTAAATACTTCTCGTATCCTTCACCATTACCCAGAACCTGAGCTTTCATATTCTCTTCTAATAAAAGTGCTGCCTCCACCAATTCAGGAGCAGCTTCCGAGCCACAATACCAGCGGTAGTAATCATACAATATTTTCTCTGCTGTGAGATTTGGGTTCCAATGCAGTTGCAGCCAAACTGCTTTATTGACATCATCAAATATTCCCTCAGCGTATGCAACTGTGCCGATGGTGTAGCCTGCAGTTTTTCGAAAGATATCTTCCATTTGACGGGCGCGTATATTAAAAGTGCGGCGTTCATAAACTGCTGCCATTTCCGGGGCAACAACAGGTTGCTGATATTGTGAACTCACCCAATGGGAAATATCCGGGAATGAGGTTATTTCTAATGTACGGGGGACTTGTTTTAACATTTCACGTATATAGCGCGACTCCCTTGCCATCCCAATATATCTTTCATAGTCATGGTTAATATGGCCGTTTAGATAAGGAGAAAGCTCATCAGCGCCAGGTGCATAGGCAACAGCATTTAACCATGGGCGCTCAACTTTATTTAGATAATCCCAGAGCCAATTTTTTTCATCAGATTTTAATTGTTGAGTTGTGAGCCATATTTTGCCATCAGGGAAATATTTATGATAAATTTTTGCTATATCTTCAACTAAATCCACATAGGTTCTTACCCATGGAGCACATAATTCACATTGACAACCAGCTTCATCTCCTGATACCAGTAATAAGACATCCAATCTCTTTGTTCGCTTAAACAGTTCCTCACGCCCTTTCAGCATTACTTCACGTGCTTCCGGATTACTGGGGCAGGCCAGCCAACGACCACGAAATCCTTCTTTCCAGTCATCTCTGCTAATTCCGTTAGGTGCATATTGACTCAAAAACATTATTCCACGATCATCCAGAACTCTTGATATACCTACAAGTCCGCTTTCTGCAGAATTCTCATTCTCTTTCAATTGTTTTAGTGATAGTGTTCCGCCACCGGCAAGAAGAATATTGTATCCAAATATTATCTGATCATCAATATAGTTATTCACGTCAAATTTTCTACTTGCTCCTGTACGTTCTGCCTGAGATCGATCCATAAAGCCCATACCAGATCCGCGGTATTCAAAAGCCGGTTTATCAATAATATTCAAGTCGGGAATTTCAACAGTATTCGCTAAATATTTTGACTCACGCATCAAACGGGTCAGTGCATAAATTGTGCCTCTCTCATCAACACCTGAAGCAATAATCACTGGAAGTGTTCCGAGAGTGCCGCCTATTCCTCCTTTTATTGTTTTTATTACAAACCCCTCTGGTCCAGGGTAATCCCCTTGTGGGGGACGAACACCGCTGGTTACAAATGCTTGTTGAACCAGACTGTTGCGGGAAGGTTGTCCAAGAAGAATAACAGCATTAAAATTATTTAAAACGTCTTTTTTAAGGACTTCGCTTTCGTCTATTCTTTCAACAGTTACATCACTTCGTTCTAAGACACGTTTGGTAAATGATGCAACTACATTACGTTCCGGTATGCTGTTATCCTTGCCTTCTATAATGACTATTTTAGTTGCATTAATTTGAGCTTGAACAGTAATAACGAAAAATGAAAGAAAACTGACAAGAATAATTTTGAATCGTGTTTTAAGCATTTTATTTTACCTCCTGTATTATTATGAATGTATTTACTTTACTTGTCACCTTCCTTTATCCATGCCTTATTGATATGCGCATATTTTATCGTTTCTCTTGGCTGCTACCCGCGGTTCATGTAATGATAACTGTAGATAACATGCAATGAGCCACCTTCTTCCAACGCTCCAATAGTTTTTCTGAAGCTCCTTGTTCAGCAAGGTAACCGGCATGCTCTTCAACCTTCCTTTCCACAGACTTAACAAATCGATCGTTAGGTAAAATCCCACGCTCCTCAGGATCGCCTGGTTTTACATGTATGGCATCATTCCATGGCCACTCCGGAGGACCGTTATCCTGCATGTAATTTTCACTGATCAGGTATTTAAGAAGTGATGTTGACCATTGGTTTGCGATCACCGTGTACCATGTGAGCCAGAGCCTTTCCCGGGGATCGATAAACATCGCTGGATTAATATCCGGAAGATCCGGTACATCAACCATTACAAACGGTTCACTCCATGTATCTTTTCCCTTTTTTAATCTTGCGCCCTTTATACAAACATCATCGGCCCAGCGTTCTCCGGAACCCCGGAACCAGGCAGCTTCACGGTATCGTTCAAAAGTTGCTGATAATTTTTCGAAATCTTTGCCTGTTCGTGTCACCTGATGATCCATTCTAATAAGTTCGATGGCTTTTTTAATATCATCCTCACCGAATCCTGCGTGGCGAATTTGTGCTTCACGCCCATAAATACGATCTTCAGCTATTGTTGAGACAGAGGCCGATACCATTATGAGGAATGCGGGAGATTCAACCTGGTTTGCTGCGATTGAAACGACCCAACCTCCTTGACTTGCTCCAAAGAAACCGATACACTTCGAATCTATATTCGTTCTTGATTCTAGAAATCTATAACCTGCTGCTGCATCAGCGGCTAGATCATTGAGGCTGAACTCTCTCCATTCATTTTCTCCTCCATCAGATTTCCCGACACCCCTTTTGTCGTAAGATAGTGCTGCATATCCCTGACTTGCAAATATCCACGCATAAAGCATTGTTGATTTTCGACTGGTCTGTCCGGATCCGTGAACGAGAACCACACCTGGAGCCTTTATACCGAATCTGGGGGACAAAAGAGTTCCTCGAATTACCAGATTTCCACTTTTGAATTCAACTTCCTCCTGATGAATCGAATGACGCTTCCAACCGCACCAAAGGGCAGGTAAGGCTATTGCAACTAAAATGATCCATATGATTTTATTTTTCATTGGAAGAGAAATTCCAAAAACAGAGAATATGAAACAGGCTGGATATTAACAAATAACTTCCTTGTTCCCTTGATGGTATTTAATATGATACCAAATTAATTATTAAAGTTAATTAAAGAACGATAATAACCTGTAAAAGCGTATAAATGGCATTGAATTCAACGTTTCAAGTGCTTCATATTATCCTAAGGGCATGCAATCGATAGATGTGTAAAAACCCATCTTGGTCACATAAATTCAGTTAAAAATTAGAAAATCAGACAGTTCAATTGCCAAATAAAAATGTTCCAACAGGTTCGATAATTCGACGTCCCCCACTACAAGGAAGATAAAAGCCTGAAAGTGAAATGCTATCAGGCTTTTGATTTGTAATTAATTCTAAGTTTACGTTATTAGCCAGCCTGGAACACTTCCAAATAAGTTACGGACATGTAAATTATTCAGAAATTTGAGGTCAACTGAACTATAACGGGTACAAGACTCGGAATGGATGTTCTTTTTGTCCTGGGATTGTTTTGGTTGATAAAAAAATCATTTGGAATTTAGTTCATAAATCGTTCTGTCATCAGATTTATAACTTTAGTATGTTTACCAAATCTTTTGAAAGTATAAGCGGATAAGATGTTATATTTCAAGGTCAACAGTTAATTTTATTTATCCTATTAATTCACAAAGAGCACATTGGGAGTGTTGGGGTAATTTTGTATATGATGTTGATTTAAACGATGATTATGTTATTAAAGCATTTTTTGACCCTATTAGTCTTTTCAATTAGTTCAATTTCTTTTGGACAACAGGCTGATAAACTGAAACAAATGATGCAAGATCATTTAAAATTCCAGGGTAAAAATCCGGTATACAGCATTCAAGTGTACATTTCGAATCCAGAATCGGTTTTTTGTGATGCTGTAGGTTTTTCAGATGGGAAAAATTTGAAAGCGGACAAAGACAATCAGTTCAAAATAGCAAGTATCACCAAGACATTTACAGCTGTTGTTATTCTTCAAATGGATGAAGAGGGGTTATTAGACATTAATGAACCGATTTCAAAGTATTTGAGTGATTTGAAACTTGCCAGAGTAAATGAACTACATTACTACAACCAAATACCTTATGGAGATCAAATTACAGTAAAGCAACTTCTACAACACAGAAGTGGTCTTGCTGATATATTCACTGATGCTTCATTAAGATTTTATGTTAAGGAGTTTTTGAATAAAAACCAGAATTGGGATTCTAAAAAATTAATGAAATATTATTTCAAATATGGGCTTAACAAAAAGGCTCATTCCGCTCCTGACAGTGGATATTATTATTCAGATGTTAATTATTTTCTGTTGGGATTAATTATTGAAAAGATTTCCGGACAACCTTTAGCAAAACAATTCCGTTCCAGAATTTTCGAGCCATTACAAATGAATAGCACCTATTTTGAATATTATGAGCCAGCAAAGGGAAATGGACAGATAGATCATTCCTTTTTTGGCAAAAGGGACATAACAAAAACCTTAAATACATCATATGATTGGGCCGGTGGAGGTGTTATTTCAAATACTGCTGATCTTGCTTCCTTCCTAAAAGGACTTTTTGAAGGCAGACTATATATAAAAAGTTCTACTTTGAAAGAAATGACTACTTTTTTACCTCACACATTAAAGTCAGGGAAAATTAGCTATTATGGTTTAGGGCTGTATAAATATGATTTTGATAATGATTATTATGGACACGGAGGATTTTGGGGTTCTTTGATTGCATACTGCCCAGCGAATAAAACTATTTTTTGTGGAAGCATTAACCAGGTAAATCCATCCTTCAAAACAATTCAGTTTATTGATTCACTAATTAAAACATTCAATGAACAAATCCATCGCGACAAGAACTAATGAATTATTGTTGACC
>CAZDLO010000135.1:0-8551 GCA_964506325.1 uncultured Tangfeifania sp. | reverse complement strand
GGATGAAAAACCCCAATTGGGGAAATGATCAGGTATTATCTTTTGAGGTGAATTGTTATCCCGGATACTTTTGCCCATTATTCTGCTTCCGCATAAATCTTAACAGGTCCAAGTAATCCTGACCTGAGCAATGGAGTCTTGCCGGTCAGAAAGTTAAAACGGAAACCATCATGCGTTTGGGTAACCCTTTTATCCTTCGGTAGATTCAGATCACCGATCACGCGGTTCGCCCACAAATTGACGACATCAATTTCCAGCAGGTTTCCGGTGGTTTTCACAGCACCTGAAATTTCAACCTGCCATGGAGAACACCAGAGAATTCCAAGTTTCCTTCCATTCAGCCTGACTTCTGCCACATCCTTCACCTCGCCCATATCCAGGAACAGCCTTCCACCCAGATGTTTTGCCTTTGACATTCCCCCTGCATCCGGATCCAGGTCAAATTGCTTCGTATAACAGGCTTTACCCGAATAATACTTAATGCCATCTTCAGGCAGGTCGGTCCAACTAACCAGGCCGGGAAATGTCACAACATCAGGACCTCCCCACAGCGGGTCGAATGAGACTTTCCATGGACCGCCCAATGCTGCAATTTCATTCATCCCGGGGAAATTCAATTTCCCCGAACCGATTGCTTCTGCCGGAACCGGCTTTCTAAAGACCATGAAACAGGAGCCAAAACGATCCAATTGCAGATTCAGGCTGGTGGTTCCGTTACGCTGCCCAAAGGAACTGGCTTCACGCACATCCCCGGTTACCGGGTTCCATATTTCAGGTTGCCTGCCGGAAACCCTGAAGGTAAATTCTTTCCTTTGAAGCTGATTGGTTCGGTTTACAACGAAATAGATATCTGTATCACCTTGCTTGCGGTGTATAAAGTCGAACGGCTCAGGATTGGCCTCCTGTCCCTCAAAAGTAAAATCAGGTGTTATGCCGTCTGCGAGAAGCACCTCCCGGGCTGTTTTGCCCCAGATTACCCTGCCTTTCCCGAAATGTCGCACGGTACGGACTCGGCCGTCGAGGTCCCCCCAGATATCATGGGCAATCTTCTTCAGCCGGATGTCACTTCCAGGGTAATTTTTAAGACCCGTAGCAGTCTCTGGCGGAGGCCCAATTACGGTTGCTCCTGCAAGAATCAACTCACGGAGTTTACTGATCACCTCCAGTGACATTGCTGTTGATGGTACCGATGATACTGGCAACTTCTGATAAGAGGCTACCTTGTCACAAATTTCCTGTACAGGGGAGGTGCAGTTCTGCAACACCAAAAGCCGGTAGCTCATTCCGTCTGGAAGCACAATCCTGCCATTATTGACAGACATCCGGTGCAGCAAAACATCTGAATTGCTGTAATCGCAGTCGTAACCGGATCCAAGTGAGGGAACAATGTATTTCGGAGGGGCCAGGGTTGGAGGCCTTTCTCCCAGGTAGAAACAAACATCGGCAACAAAATTGCCTTGTTGCAGCAGGTACTGGCATCGGGAGAGGTATGAAAAGAATGCCCCTGACTGTTCCCACCAGGTAAGGTTTGGGGTAAAATGCTGTCCGGCACAGAATTCATATCCAGGCTTACCATCCGAGGGCGGCTGGCAAGTTGCCTGGTGCAACATAAAACGGTTGATACCCTCACAAAATGCATCATTGGCGTAAGGTTTCAGTTCACCGGGTCCCAAGGCCCAGTGTGTCGCATCACCATCCATCATGGTAAATGCCTCTGCCATCGCCTCCCGCTTGCCATAAATATGAGCTGCTGTGGCAGTTTGCTTCAGGTTAAGTCGCTGAGTGATTTTGGCATTGTAACCATTTTCTGCCTTCCGATGACCATTGACCCAAAATTCGCCGGCAGGTATATCACAATAACCCAGGTTCTTTAAAACATCCTGCTGAGAGATGTCGTTGGGTCCACCTGCCTCGTTCCCGACTTTTACCCCATTCTTGTGACACAATTCCCTGAAATGACCATAAAAATTCTCGGCAACACAATCCTGGATCGTGCGGTTAAAATCATCCCTGAATCGTTCCGAGACCTTTTCACTCTGGACCGTATACCCGGCCAGAACAGGCATATAGGGTTTCATTCCGTAACCGCGAAACCGGGCGAACTGGTCGGGAAAATCCTGGGTCCAGGTGAGCTTGCCACACTCCCAGCTGTCCGACCAGAAATAGGCCAGACTTCCGCCTGCTTTTTTAACCTCCTCCAGCACCGGCTTGCCCAGGTGTTCAAAGTGATCATCGAGTGCAGCAGTGTTCAGGTAGTCGATTTCATATCCTTCTCCCCCATCGAATGTGTCGGCCTGGGGAGGCCCGGGATAGGCAAACCACCTGCTCCACAAATGGCCGGTAAGCGTATAGCCACTACGTAAGATTACCCATTGCCCTTCAGGCACTTCCCATTCAAACCGGCCATCGGGTTTCAGCTTGTCTGTCAGATCCATCACTGATTTTGGATTCATTACTTTTGAATCGCCATCCACGCGGAAAACCTGTACCCAGATATCATGGTAATACCCATCTACTGTTTCGGGTTGAGGTAATTTACCGGAGAATTTTGCCGGTCCGGCGACTCTTACTTCTGCCGATACCACCTTTTTCATGGCATGATCCCTGGTAACCCAGGGGCCCTGCATCGTCCAGCCACCGGCCGAAAGGTTAAACCCCAATTCGATATTGACCCGTTTGGCTTCTTTTACAGCATGACGGAATAACTCCCACCATTCCGGACTTTGATACTTCACCCCGGGGAGAGGAGTCTTTCCCGCATAACCCCCAGTGCAAATCAGGTTAACCCCGCTGATTCCCTTGGCCTTGAACTGCTCCAAATCCCTGGTAATACCGGCCTTGTCAACCCGGTTAAATAACCACCACCAATAAACCCTCGGTTTCGTTCCATCAGGTGGAGAAACAAAAGAATTTTTCAATGAATCCAAATCCAGCCCAATGGCAGAAACTGCCTGAAAACCAATTACAAGGACAATGATTATCAATTTAGGGAGCTTCATGAGTATGGTTTTAGTTGTTTTATTTCTGATGGAAACGAAGTTCAGCCAAGCGAATACCCAGATACTCATTTTCAGTTGGTGTGAAAATTACCTCGTGGGGCTTCATTTGGTTGAGGTCTATAATTATTTATTCCGGTTCATTCATCCTGATTACAACCATTCTATCATTCCTTCCGCAAATTTTAACCGAATAGGTTGTTTGGCTAAGTTAACATTTGAAATCTGTTTAAAAAATCAGGTGGATAGTGAAAAATTTCGACCCGGTTAATGAGACGGATTTGATGCTTTGCATGGATTATTTTACCCACATACCAGGGATCTAGCATATTAATTACAAATAACTTACTAAATTTGAACATGTGAATTCAACTTCACCTGTTGTTGCAAAATGTAAATCTCCTTTTTAAATATTTTACCATTTTTGGCCCTTCTGATACCTGTCCCGGGGAACTAGTCCGAAAAATATGAATTTAACCCCGAAAGATATGGTCTGGGCTATTTCGCAAATGTCGTCAGTGAAGACTTCACCTCCGACGAATAAGTGATGGCTCTGACCAAAATATTTCAGGCTATTAAGGGCAGTTTCTTAACACATTAAAAGAATGCAAACATTGTTATTCAATATGAGAATTTTTATTGCAGCGTGTTGTGTTTTAGCTGCTGTAACTTTCACAGCCAACGGTGCTGAGCGTCAGCCACAAGGATTCTATGTTTCAACTGCCGGGAACGATAATAATCCGGGCACAATAACAAAACCCTTCCTTACTCCTGAAAAGGCCAGGAATGCTATACGTGAGCTAAAAAAGAACGGCAACCTGTCTGATACCTTCACGGTGTATTTTAGAAAAGGAGATTATGTTCGTACAAAAACCCTGGATCTCAACCTGGAAGACTCGGGTGAGCCCAACTTTCCCGTTGTGTGGAAGGCATACAAGGGTGAGAGGGTAAGATTCCTTGGTGGCCGGAGAATTTCAGGATTCGAGCCCTTAAATGAAGAAAAAATCCTGAACAGGCTCGGCAACCAGGCCCGGAAAAATGTAGTGGTGACCAATTTAACCGCCCTGGGACTCCATGATTTTGGAAAATTTAGTTCGCGTGGATTTGGAAGGCCTACCATACCGGCACATGGTGAACTGATTTTTAATAATCTCCCGATGACACTTGCCCGCTGGCCCAATACCGGGGAATGGGAACGAATAAAGGACTTCCCCCGCGACAGCATTAAAGCTGATGGTTTGGGAGAAAAAATGGGATCACTTCCATCTGGTTTCTATTACAGCAGCGACCGTCCGGCGAAATGGAAGAACACCGGAAACATCTGGGTTTACGGCTACTGGGCTTACGATTGGGCAAACAGCTATGAACGGATTACAGAGTTAAACCCGGGACTACATTTTGTAAAGACTGCCGAACCTTACGGTAATTATGGTTTTGTTAAGAATCAGCGGTTTTGTTTCCTCAATATTCTGGAGGAGCTGGACCAGCCCGGGGAGTGGTTTCTTGACAGGGAATCGGGTATGCTCTATTTTTGGCCGCCTTCGGCAATTGAATCCGGCGAAGCGATTTTTTCAGAACTGGAGGAACCTTTCCTGCAGTTAAACGGGGTAAGCCACGTTTTTTTCTCGGAGATTGAATTTGAGGCATCACGCGGAAACGCCATCCAGATAGAAGGTGGAGATGGGAATCGCATTGCCGGTTGCATTCTGCGGAATATCGGCAACAATGCCATCCTTGTCAAGGGAGGTAAAAACCATGGAATAGTTAGTTGTGATATTTCTGACTGTGGCGATTGTGGCGTTGACCTTACCGGCGGCGACCGTAAAACACTGACTGCATGCGGCCATTTTGTTGAGAACTGCCATTTCCAGCGCCAGGGCCGTTGGACGAAATGTTACGTGCCTGCTGTATCAATGACCGGCGTCGGAATGCGGGTATCACACTGCCTTATTCACGATCATCCGCATGCTGCCATCGTTTACATCGGAAATGAAATAACGATTGAGTACAACGACATTCACCATACTGCCCTGGAAACCGGCGATGTTGGCGCTATTTACACAGGACGTAATTACACCTATCGAGGCAACAGCATCAGGTACAACTATATTCATGAAACCGGCGGAGTGAGGGGCTCAAAAGGGATTTACATGGATGATTGTACAAGTGGCTCCGAAGTGTACGGTAATATTTTTTATAAAGTTCATTGGGGAATGTTCATCGGAGGCGGACGTGATCACCATGTTGAAAATAACCTTTTTGTTGATTGCCATTTAGCCGTCCGTGCCGACGGGCGCGGAGTTGATCCGAAGCCCATGTGGCAAAATTTGGTGAACAACATGATGCGGGAAAGTCTGCAAGAGGTACCTGCCGACTTGTACCGTGAGCGCTACCCGGCAATTAAGACCCTCGACAAGTATTATGGTAAGCCGGGAGAAGAACCCATTACAGGCAAAAATTTTAAGGGTATTCCTCCTGAAGGAAATATAATTGCGACGAATGTATGTTTCGGTCCATGGAAAGAGATTACCGAGTTTGCTGATGAGAAAATCTTTGATATCAGGAATAATTATGTTACCGATGACTTATCAAAGGTTGGCGCTCCTGAAACCGGATTTTTGATTCCCTCAGGTTCGCCCGCCTGGACTACCGGTTTCAAACCTATCCCCTTTTCGGAAATAGGATTGTACCACGACAGTTACAGAAAGTTGAACAACAAATAAGACAGGATCTACTGCAACGATATTATGAAAAGGTCAATCAACAAAACAGACTTCAATATGAAATTGGTTACTATTATTTTCCTGACAATTTTCATTGTATCCAACATAAAAGCCCAGGTTTCCCCAAATATTTTCCTTCAGGATGTAAAAACTGAAATCCCGCTTCCCCCCGAAGCAGGTAAAAATGTCATCAAACTTTTTTCAGACAGTCAAAGCGTGATTGCCATAACACCAAATGGCGTTTTCCGTTACCATAACGGCAACTGGAGCGGCAGGCCAAACGGCTCCAACTGGCAGACAGCTGCATTGGACCCGCAGGGAAAAGTCTGGCTGGCTTCCGCCAACACCGTTCAGAATGAAAATACGGGGGTAAAACTCTCCTTGTCTGAATCTGCAAAAAATGATACCATTTTATGCCTTTTTTGGGAAGATGAAACAACACTTCTGGCAGGAACGAGCTCGGGGCTTTACACAATTACTGAAAACCCGGGTTTTATTGAATTTACACGGGGCAGAAGGATTTATTCGATTGTAAAAGATTCAAAAAATGATTTGTGGGTGGCTACCAGCGACGGATTGCTTTACCGTCGTAACAGGAAATGGATAAATCTTGACGAAAATTTAATGGCATATGGAAATGAACGCCGCTACTTTTCGCTCGAAACCACGAACAACGGAAATGATATCCTTTTTGGAGGGCAATACCTTGTTGGATGCATTGCCGGAGATGGAAATCATTGGATTTCACGTGGTACAGACGGCCTGCCTTTCGGTCCTGCGACAACCATTAAAACAGAGGATGGAAATTTGTGGTTCGGAACACGAAAAGGTGTAATTAAGAAAGATTCAGCGTGGCATTATTACAACGGAAAACGGTGGCTTCCGGATAACCGGATAAATGACATACTTCCTATTGGCAACCACACCGTCTGGATCGCTACTCCGCAGGGAATCAGCCAGATTCAGCAAACTCCAATGACCCTTGAAAAAAAGGCCACAATTTTCGAAGAACGTATCAGGCCAAGGCACATCAGGCACGGGCTGGTGAGCCGCTCAAAATTGAGCATTCCGGGCGACCTTTCAACAAGTACTGTTGTAAATACCAATAATGATGGACTTTGGACCTCAATTTATCTGGTTGCACAATGTTTCAGGTACTCCGTTACAAAAGACCCTCAGGCCAAAAAAAATGCAGAACAGGCATTCGAAGCCATGGAACGATTGGAGAAAGCTACCGGTATCCCAGGTTTTCCGGCACGCTCGGTTGCCCTTCCTGACGAGGCGGTGGGAAGTGGGGAGTGGCACCTTTCAGCTGATGGTAAATGGAAATGGCTGGGAGATACCAGTTCCGACGAAATGGTTGGTCACTTTTTTGCTTATCCTGTTTTCTACAAGCTGGTGGCAGAAGGTGATATGAAAGTTCGAACAGAGAAACTTGTAACGAGAATTTTGACTCATATAACCGATAATAATTTCAATCTGAAAGATGCGGACGGAAAACCAACCCGTTGGGGTGTCTGGAATCCCGATTCGCTGAATAATTCTTCCAACTGGCGGTACGAAAGAGGAGTTAATTCACTTCAAATCATTGCTTTTCTAAAAGCTGGCTCCCAGATTACCGGAGAAAGAAAATTCAGTGATGCTGCCAATAAACTTATTGATATCCATGGTTATGCCGATAACCTTATTCAGCTAAAAAATTACGGTCCTTTCGATGTTAATTTTGTGGATAACCAGCTTTCATTTCTGCCTTATTACATTTTAGGCAGCTATGTGACAGATAAAAAATTTCGCCCCAATTTTGAAAAAAGTATTGAGCGTACATGGAGTGTGGTAAAAAAAGACCGGATTTCGATGTGGAATATCATAGCAAGCGCCACTTTGGATAAAGACTGTGGATTGAAGGATGCAATGGATGAGTTGAAATCGATTCCTGTTGATATGGTCATCTGGGATGTGGAAAACAGTCACCGGTGGGATATGCCACACGACCCACTGGTTGACCGAATGGGTAAAAAACAAAGCATCCGACCTGTTCCTGCTTCCGAGCGGAGTATTACCAAATGGAACCTTAACCCATACCTTTTAGATTCGGGCTCGCAAGGGCTGGAAGAGAATGATGGTGCTTATTTTCTCCTGGCATACTGGATGGGTAGATATCATGGATTTTGGGATTAATAAATATATTTCAATGAATTACATGTTAAGCTTATTATTGTTGGCAGGTATCATCTGCAGTCCTTTACAACAGGTATCAGGGCAAATTGTTAATGAAAAGTATTACCAGGATATTAAGACTGAAATCCCGCTTCCCCCCGAAGCAGGTAAAAATGTCATCAAACTTTTTTCAGACAGTCAAAGCGTGATTGCCATAACACCAAATGGCGTTTTCCGTTACCATAACGGCAACTGGAGCGGCAGGCCAAACGGCTCCAACTGGCAGACAGCTGCATTGGACCCGAAGGGAAAAGTCTGGCTGGCTTCCGCCAACACCATTCAGAATGAAATCTCCGGAGAGAAACTCATATTACCCGAATCTGCAAAAAACGACTCCATTTTGTGTTTGTTTTGGGAAAACGGCAATTTACTTCATGTAGGAACCACGGGAGGATTGCTTACCTGGGACGGCAAATGGAGCACCAGGGCGGAAATAAAAGCAAGGGTTAATGTGGTAGCATCCGATGCCAAAAAACAACTGTGGGTGGCCACAACAGACGGGCTATGGCGTCGTTCATCCGGCTTGTGGGTGAACATGGATGATACCATGATGGATAAGGGAAATGCCCGGACCTATTTTGCACTTGCCCAACAAAAGGCAGGCACTGAGGTCTT
>CAZDLO010000134.1:0-8580 GCA_964506325.1 uncultured Tangfeifania sp. | reverse complement strand
TATATAACTTTGCCTTTCCCGATTTTGGATATTACAAGTAAAGGATTCCCATCGACCTGGGCAATTACTTCTGCTCCTTTTGCAGGGGTAATCTTTTGGTAATAGAAAACGGCGGCATCTTTACCCCAAACTAAATTTTTCATCTTTTCATCGTTTGCAGTCATTTTGATTCTGGGATCTTCCGCTTTTATTAGATTTGCCGATGATGATGCTACAGGAAGATATTCTTCCAAAACAGAACCTGATAAAATGTTTTTTTCACCAATCGTATCTTGACCGCAAAGGAAAATAAGAGTTCCCCCTTTATTAATAAAATCAATAAGTTGAACTCTATCTGTAAAACTTAACGTGCCAATTCCTACGTTAGCCAAGATAAGAATATTGAATTGGTTTGAATTGAAAACTATTGGCGGAGTGATTTTCATTCCAGCTTGTAATGATTCAAGAAAAGATGCCTGATATGGCAGGCCAAGCTCTTTTAGTACAGGACGCACCTGATAATGATTCGAAAACAAACCTTTGACCAACAAAACACCTGTTCCTAATGGAACAATTTCACTTTTTTTCAGCAAAACAGGAATTCCAAAAAAGCCAGCCGCTTCTTTATCCCTGAATCTTTTTATTTGCCGTATGCGAACCCTGTCGTAATCAAAATCGACCTTCCCGGACCAAATTGTCAGAAAGTTTAACATATTGTTTCCAGGTAGAGGATTTACAAATATAACAGATTTTGTTTGCAAGCCCTCCTTTTCTTCACCCGCATTGTACACTGTTCCAAGGCATGAATTAAAAACTGCGCCGCCTGCTTGAACGGAATAATGAACGGAATCACTTTTCGCACCCTTCCCTAGAAAATAAGACCACGTTGCCAAATAGATTCCAGGAGGAAAAGAAGCATAAGGACCATAGATAATTGAGCCTCCCTTTTTTTCACCTTTTTCAAACTTACGAACCTCATTGTTTTTACTGGCCGGATCAAGCTCATTTTCTCCGATTTCCCTCATCATTTGCCAAGAGCCCATAAACATTGAAGCGTCTATCTCCTCTTTGGAAACGGCAGGGAATTTACGGATGGAAAAATTATCAAGGCTAACTTCACTGTCACTATCGGGGGAGGCTTCCAATTTGATAAATATTTTGGCGTTTATGGCTCCTTTTGGAACCGTAAAGTCAACGATGCCCATCCGCGATGAACAAGTATTGGGGCGATCATGAAGCTGAGCCTGATATGCAGACTGCACTATTTTCCCTGAGGTATCCATTGAAATAGGCCTTACCAACATGCCTATAAGTTTGGTGCTTTTGACTTCCCCCATAAAGCTGATAATATAACGCTGGCCCGGTTCCACTCCGAAGGTGTCCGAAGTAAGTTCTGCCGAGGACTTTTTCAAGAGCTTAACTTTGATCAGTTTTGAGTCCGGATTATCATTTCCAGCTTTCTCAAAAGTAACTGTCGCGCCTCCATCAGTTTTAACTATCCAATCGTGTGGAATTCTACTCTCCCAACTCTTATCTGATTCTTCTTTTTGCGCAAATGTCTCCAATGTAAGACTTAACAGCATTACTTCAATGCACATCAGCATAACGTATTTATATAGCATAAAACTCCACTTCTTATGGTTTATTTAATGGATTTGGTACGATATCTATATCCCCAACCTCCATCATGCGCTGACGCATGGCTAGATGATGCCGGGCAATAAGATCCTGGTATTCCTGATTTTCAATAAGATTGTTTAATTCGCAAGGATCGTTCTCAAGATCAAAAAACTGCCACGGTTTCAGGCCATTAAAATCCCCCAGCACCGTGTATTTATATCTTGAGCTTCTTAATCCCCGCCACATCTGACCGTAAAACGCCATTCCATCGCGAGGTTCCCAGATAAACTGCAATAGAACTCCCTCCCTGCTCAAATGATCCACATCCCCGTAAACAAGAGGAGCGGCATTGCAGCCGTGCGTTGATACTTTGGGCTCTATTCCAGCTAAGCCCAAAATTGTCGGGAAAAGGTCTTCGGTTGCAACAGGAGTGTCAATCTGTTTATTCCCTGGTATATCGCAACCCGATACAATAAGAGGAATACCTATTGATTCTTCGTAGGGATACTCTTTTAACAGGAGGGAATGTGATCCCATTAATTCTCCATGATCAGACATAAATAGAACTATTGTATTGTCATAAAGACCTGATGTACGCAGACTATCCATTAAGGATCCCACATTCCGGTCCAGATTCTCTATCATGGCGTAATAGTGCGCATGCTCACGTAATGTCTGTTGTTTTCTGGTCTCACCAAGACGGCTGACTCCAGGATACGCAGGGCTGTTCACTTCACTTACGAAAAAATTCTCCCTTAAACTAATCTTCTTGGATAGCCACTTTTCTTCCAGCTTAACGTCAGGAGAAATAAAGGGGTCATGCGGAGGTTCAACTGAAATAACACTGCAGAAAGGCTTGCTTTTATCCCTCTGACTCATGATAAATTCTATTGCCAGATCGAATATGCCATCGGTCTGATAACCTTCGAGCTTTATTGGCTTCGGATCGTCATCCACAAAATAGTTGGTGTTGAATGCGTCATTGCACAATTCAAAGCCCCTCCAGTATTGCCATCTTCCCTGGTGAGTTTTTGGGACAGGTTTTAAGCTTTCTTCACGGCAAGAGAACCCCTCCATATTTGTCTGGCCGCCATAAAGATGCCATTTGCCGAAATAGGCGGTCTGATAGCCAGCATCATTAAACTCATCGGCAAGCGTACGTTCTGCCGGCGAGATCCGCCATCCCAACGCCGGGATCATGCAATTATGCGCATATTGTCCAGTCATCAGGCCGTATCTAAACGGAACACACAGCGGATACGTTGAACATGCGTTATTGAAACGAACTCCACGTTGAGCCAAACTGTCAATATTAGGAGTTTCCGCATTATTATCTCCATATGTTCCCAGAGAACAACGGCGCAATTGATCACTGATAATAATTAGGAAATTAGGCTTATTTGGTCTCATTCCGAATACCTCCGTCATTTTGCATCCAGCACTGTTTCATGATTTCGGCCATGATGTCTTCCCATTTGCTGGACAGCCAGAACGGGGTATTGTCTCCCTGCGCTGTACCGTATACTGTTCCTAATATGGCAACAACTTTTCCTTTTTTGATATTTTTAGCAACGACAAATGGGAATGTTCCTGCTTCAAGTAAAACTTCAGCACCATCTTTGATTTTTTGTTTATGTAAATAATACACATAAAGATTATCCGCCGCCTGAATCTTCTTCCCGCCGCGCAGCTTTAAGGAATCCAATTTCTTTATATCCCCGCGTTTTTCAATTTCAACGGGGAAAAGTTCTTCCAATTGAGTTCTGGTAAAACCGCTTTGTCCATATGAACGGTCACCTCCTAGGATAATCAGAGATCCTCCATTCTCCACAAAATCACGAATCATTTCCGCGCCTACAGATTTCAACGTATTAAAATCTATATTTCCCAGAACGATTACGTCGTACGACATGAGTTCACTGTAATCCACTGGAAAATAAGACAAGCAAGGTTCTGTTTCGAGAAAAGTGTGGTATGACACAACTAAAGAGCCGCCGCCTAATTTCTGTAGCATTTTATCGTCAATCCCATATAATCCGCTGAACAATCCTTTAAAAAACAGGACTTTGATTTTTTCGTTCTTTCCTTTTGTTATATGAGCAGGCTTCAAAAACACTTCTTTCTTTTCTTTTTGCGGACTTTTGTAAACTGGATTTACCATATCCATCTTAATGTTACTGTTATAGCCATAGTTGCCGGCATAGAAATAATCAAACCAGTCCTTGTTCCCGGAAACTTCGACTTCAGTTTTAACTATTTTGGGATCGCCTTCCAAGGGTTTTTCGCATGAAACTGCAGTATTCGAAACTTTCTGCCCATCTAGTTTCATCTCTAATGGTTTCAGCGAAACAGCCTGGTCTGTCGACACGCAGAAAACAGAAGCTTGCAGTTTAACTGAATCGGCTTTATTAATTGAAGCAATACCCTGATAGTTTATATCAATATTGCCTCCCTCTTTTTGTTTTAAATCAATGTCCAGGATAATGTCTTTCGAAGCAAAAGAATAACCGGAAAGCCCCTGCGCATATATCATGTAAATTTCAGTTTCCCATTCCGCATTAACTGGAAGCATTACTTTTGAATAACGCCATTCAGTAGTGCAGGATGGCGGACAGTTGTATAGGAAAGTCAGATAATTATAGTCCATTAAAAACAACAATCCATTTTTGCTTTTTGCGTCAACAGTGCCCGTCCATCCTGCGATAGTATCTTTTACCCACCGGATATTTTCCTGATTCGACTCGCCAACTCCTCCTATGATATCTTGACAATGTTCTGATGGCCGTATGTATAAATCATCTTTCTGGGATCCTTCCATCACAAAAACATGCTGTACCCAGTAACTAAAGGATTTCCCGTCCTTGTCATTATTTTTAAATCTGACCTTGCACCTGACGTACTTCTCCGATGCAAAAAACGTAAAAGTTTTTTCAAGAGTTATTCCGGAAAGCAGCTTATTCACAGGCGTTGATGACATATACCCCGATGCCCCGCTTCCAGTTGATACTGTGCTAAGGACTACTTTGAGTTTTTCAGGCTCCTCCTCTATTCTGCAAGTATATTTTTTCCCCCAGAATTCTCCAGGCCACCCCTGCTCGGAAAAGTGGTCGATAAAAAGACCGGCCTTGCTGGCGTCAAATATTATTTCCTTTCCAGTATCCTTTGGGATGAAACTGGATATTTTGCCGCCGTTATTAGAGTCAATAACAACATTGAAATAATTTGTTTCTATGGAAACAATATCGCCGTTAGATTTGACTTTTATCATTTTCTCCGACGAAAAAACAGTGCCAGGAATAACACAAAACGACACCAACAACAATATTAAAAAGTTTATTTTCATTATAACATCCTTCAAAATGGTGTTTATTTTTTCTCGAAATCAAAGACAATGATTTTCCAAAATCTGAATGGCGGCAACAAAACTTTGGTTTTTTTGTCTTCAATAGAAAATTTCAGAGTTTCAATCTCAATTTTAGTTTCTGGGGCAAGCATGCAGACTCTTTTTATCGAGTATCCGGAAGGAATGCTGCCGTACAGTTCGACGTTTCCAGCCGACTCACGCAATATATCGGCAGTGTTGCCATCAACCTCTTCGCAGTAAGGCGGATTAATCAAATTAACGATATACTGAAGGTTCCCGGCGTTAATTTGTCTCGTCTTTGCAATGTTTTTCCATATAATAGGGGATTTCGAATTGACTGTGATTACACTTTCTGCATTATTCATAAGTTCCAATTTGTCATCCCATATAAATTCGGCAAACCGAGTCACAAATTGAGGATAATTAACCGCCAAGGGCTTGAATCCGTAATTTTTTGCAATGTAAGAGGGATGGGCACCGGCAGCAAGTTGAAATGTATTTTCATAAATGCAGTCACTCATTTGGCTGCATCCGCCCCGGTGCTGAACGAAGGGATTGTAATATCCACCGTACTTCTTTGCCAGTTCCGTCCGATCTACAAGATATTTCTGGTAAGCTGCCCATTTATGCAGTGGATGGTTTTTCATGTAAGCTGTATATATAGCTTCATCCATTAAACAACCTCCTCCTGAATAACATTCCATCACTTCTTCTTTTTCGTATTTTCTATTCCCTGAGCCGCCGTTATAACCGAAAAGAAACTTAGGATATTTTGCCCACACCTGTTTTTTCATCTTTCTAATATTTTCAGGTATTCCACCCATTTGTCCGCAATCCCATCTGATGCCATCCCAATTGAACATTTCAGTCGATTTAATGATTTCCTGAATAACGTGTTCCACAACTTCCTGATTAGTATAATCAAGAACTATGTAAGGGAACCCGCGTGAATGCTCACCGGATGTTCCAGTTTTGTTCATTTTTAAATCTTCCCATTCTTCAAACTCTTTTACATCAAAGCGGCAATCCCATGCTCCATAGGAATCGAGTTTTGCCCACTCGGGATGCTTGCGTACGACTTCAAAGTCATAAGGGCCGGAGCCCTGCTGGTTATTATAGGTAATGCAGGCAACTCCTCTTTTCTGACGGAATTTGATAAAGTTTTTCAAGGTACTAATTGATCCGCGATAAGTACTTTGACCGGACCACCAAACCTCAGTGTCGGGAGTAAGATCCAAAGCCAGACCTGGCGACCAACTGAAACGTTCGTGGTGGTTGGCATAGGAATAAGTTCCAAGCAAATATTTATTTCTAAGTTCTGCCTCCCATTCAAGTTCTCTTTCCATATTCCAGGTGATTATCTGATGACATGCCGGCCCGTCATGTCCGCCTACCATGACCTTCCAAATATTATCAGCCACAGTGAAATATTCTGATCGCTCGCTAATGAGCTTGTTGCCGTTCAGCAGGCTTATCTTTATTTCTTTGCCATACTCTTTGTCATCCAGTTGATAAGGGATCTTCTGGATCTTTGTTTCTTTAGGAGACATTTTAAAAGATTCTGAAAATATCCCCTTCTTATCATCAATTCCGGAAATCAAATCTCCCTTTATTGTCAGGTCCACAGAATCTTGCGTAGGGTTTACAATCGTTACTTCCGCTTCCCCCTTTTCATTTTTGAGGTAACGCACTTTGTTAGGAATAATATTCATCAGATATGGCGTTTCATAAAGAGGGAGTATTATCGCATCTTTGATTGTGAAAGTATTCAAGTTTTCCGCCTTTCCATAGGCCATAATCTGAACTTGAACTTGTGAATTACCGCTAGCCGGAAAAGGAATTACAATATCCTGATAAGTATTCGCTTCTTTAAACATGAAACCATACAAATCTTTTTCCGCAAGAGGTATTCCAGGACCGTTTCGGAGTACTACTTTCAAATATTTACAGGCTTCATTGATTTGATCTACTTTTAAACTTACAAGCAACTTATACATCAGGTGTTCAGTTGATAAGGGAAATGTTTTATGTCCCATGCCCGTATATGGTTTTTCTGAGGAAAATTTATCAAAAACCAAAACCGCATCCTTCCCTTCATTCACTATTTTACAATCATTATTCAGTTTAAAATCCTTGACCTCAGCGTAACTGTTTAAAATAAATGAACTCATCAACAGAGAAACAGTTAATGCTTTGCAGATTAGCGCATTGTTACGTTTCTTTTCCATTTAAAACCCCTTTATTATTTATTTTCCTGCGTTTTCATGTCAGCTAATGTCGTTATCATTTCATTGTTAAAGTTATCATTGCTATAGCTGAAAAAGACAAAGTTTCTCTGTCCAATTGAGTGAAGCCGCTCCATGATAACTTTCAACTGGCCCGGCGTGTTGCGATATGCATCGTTTTTAGATGTATTGTACTCTGCTGTAACGCTATCCACGCCCAAGCCCATCCATACATTAGATTCTGGATTTCGAATAATGCTATGGGCTTCCAGTGTCTGCAGTTCCACCATATATGGGTCATGCAAATAACTCATCGGGCAGACAAAATCTATAAGTCCCTTTTCAAACCATGCTTTCCAGTCTGCGGACAATCCCCGTTTTGATTCACAATATTTCCACCCTTCATAATAAGGGATTTTGTCCTTGTAGCGTTCGTAAAAATCAACTGAATAAGGATTTCTGCAGGCGGCTGAAAACTTCATGCTTGTAGAATGCTGTTTTACCGCAAGTGAAATTTCCCTGACCAAGGTCGTCAGGGATTCACGCTTGTAAGACTTAAATTCCGCAGGATCGTCCGGACCATGCGCTTTGCAGTAATCACAAAAACAGGTCGGAATAGAAAGATATGATTCCTTATCACTGTTAGCAGGGTCATACTTTGCCGTATCCTGATATATGTAACTGTCTTCCAGGGTAATACCGTCAAAGGGAAATGTATTGAGATACTGTTTCAACTGTGTTACAATCTCATTTCGAACCAGAGGGTTGGCCGGACAGAGTACCTGACCGATGGAGTCATCCTGCCGTTTTTGGTAGAGAGTTTCTGCCTTATTGGTATACTTCAGTTCATCAAAACAACCGTGAACTTCGATGCCATGCTTATGACAGGCATCTATCAGGATATGCAACTGTTCGGCAATTTTCTCCGGCGAAACCTTGACATCGCATGGAGCAGGATTTCCCAATAATGGAAAAACACAGTCCATCCCCGCATCGTTCATTCGAACTGCGGCCTCTTCCATGTCTTCAACTTGAAGCGAATTAGGCCATAACCATACTGCGTACTTGTTAAACATTTCTCTCCTTAATGTTATGTGTTTATTGTCTGAACCAATTTCAAAATGCAGGAAAATGTTGCTATGGCAATATCTCCCGTTGATCCGCCGCGGCGGATCAGTTGTGTCTTATCATCAATATGATACACGCTTCCACCTTCGCTGAGATGCTACGGCGGACACAGAAAGTCGTTAACTCCAACTTAAGAAATCAACTCACCTGAGGCGATTTTTAAATTGCCTCGTCTATGGACTTAACCGGCTCCGCTGGGATTTCTAAGTTTAACCTTCCCCTGCCAGTTTACCTGGCAGGAAAAGAAGATTGGAGAGCTAAGGA
>CAZDLO010000133.1:5652-8938 GCA_964506325.1 uncultured Tangfeifania sp. | reverse complement strand
CAGGTTCTGGCCTGTGCAATAGGTCCCGTTGGCCGGAACACTGACAGAGCTGACTGTCGGGGCAACTGCATCCACCTTGACATTGGCTGTACTGCCTACGCTGTTAAGTGTCAGATCAGCAAAATTGCCAACAACATCCTTAAGAGTGCCACCATTGTGCACCAGGGGAGAAACTACTGCTATGCCTGTCTGATCCCTGTTACCGGAAACCACCGTGTAGCGGAAGACCAGGGCTGAAGTACCGCTGCCGCTCAGGTAAGCCGCCTGCACGGTACCGCCCGTATCCAGGGTCACGCCCAGATAAGGGGTGCCTCCCGTCAGGTCAAGCGTGGTTGCTTCACTCATATTGACCGTAAAATCCAGATTCTGACCCGCTACGTAGGTTCCGTTGGCAGGAACACTGACAGAGCTGACAGTCGGGGCAAGGGCATCTACCTTCACATTGGCTGTACTCCCTATATTCGTTAGGGCAAGTGAGGCTGCGTTGGAATAATTATCGTAGATATTGCCCCCATTGAGCACAATTGAGGTGCCCACCACAATACCATTGGTATCCAGATAGCCGGACAATATTCTGTATTTAAAGGTCAGAACTGAACCGCTGCGGCTCTCGTATCTCGCCTGAACAGTACCACCTGTATCAAATGTCACTTCAAAGTAAGGCCAACCACCGTTAACACTGGCAATGGCCGGTTCATTAAAGTGGACATTGAACCAGAGTGTCTGACCCCCAGAATAGGTTGAGTCGGCCGGAACCTCCACAGAGGTAACCACAGGTCCAACGGCATCCACATAAACCGTGGAACTGTATGCGTTGTTGTTGCTAATCGTGACTACTGCATTGTGCCCGGCAGCATCCGTGAGTGACCCGCCATTTAATATGATGGAGGATCCCACATCAATTCCGGTAAGGTCCAGGTTGCCCGCAGCCACAGTATACCGGAATATGAAGGAGGATGTGCCGCTGCCACTCAGGTAGGATGCCTGTACAGTGCCGCCTGTATCCATTGTCACCTCCAGGTAGGGTATTCCGCTGACAATGGTATTCTTGCTCAGGGAAACAGTGAAATCCAGGTTCGCACCTTTCTTGTAAGTCTTTGAATCGGGCCAATAAACTGACAATACGGTAGGAACCGTCGTATCTACCAGAACATTACTGAACCAGCCCCCGTTAAGATACAGGTATGCACTGTTTCCTGCGATATCCCTCATGAGGCCGCCATTGGCCTCGAGGTAAGTGCCGGCTCCTATGCCTATGCCATACCTGGCCTTGTCCCCGGACACCACGGTATACCGGAAAGTCAGGGCTGAGGTGCCGCTGCCACTCAGGTACTCTGCATGAACGGTGGCCGACTCCATTATCACATTAATATAAGGAGTTCCCGCTGTGCAATCTACCGTGGTTGTTTCACTCATGTTCACCGTGAAATCCAGGTTCGCACCCTCCTTGTAGGAGCCATTCGCAGGAGCACTAACGGACGATATTACAGGCGCAATTGCATCCACCAGCACATTGCTTGTTCCTTCCACATTATTCAGGCCCGTAACTGCATAGTTTCCTGTGGCATCCTTAAGGTCGCCGCTGTTGGTTGAAATGGAACTGCCCACCGTAATTCCAGTCAGGTCCTGCAGTCCCGGAACCAACGTATACCGGAAAGTGAGTACTGTTGTTCCACTCCCCGACAGGTAAACGGGATGGATTTCCCCCCCTGTATCCAGGGTCACAATCAGAAAAGCGCTTCCTCCTGTCCTCATGTAGGTTGCCTCGCTCATATTGACAGTAAAATCAAGGTTTGCACCTGCTTTGTAAGGACCATCGGAGGGAGCACCTACCGAGGTAACCGTTGGAGCCACAGCATCGACCTGCACATTGGCTGTACTACCCACATTGTTTAGGGTCAAATTGGCGTTGTTGCCTGCAACATCTTTCACTGTACTGCCGTTCGCAATAATGGAAGCACCAAGGGAGATTCCGGTTACATCGAGGTTACCGGCAACCACCTGGTAGCTGAATACAATTTGTGTGTAAGTACTGTTGCCGAAATCATAGGTTGCTTGAACCGTACCTCCAGTATCAAGGGTCAGGTCCAGGTAAGGAGTTCCTGGTATATTGACCCTTTTGTCATAATTAACTGTAAATTCCAGCCACTCATATTCTTTATAGGTTTTGGCTGCAGGAACTGAAACAGAAATAATCCTGGGAGCAATGGCATCCACCCGGATAGACGCCGTGTTTCCCACATTGGTGAGGGTCAGATTGGCATTGCTGCCGGCTGCATCTTGAAGCGTACCGCCGTTCGTTATGACAACATTTCCAAGGTCAATACCGTTATCGTCGAAATTCCCGGCAACAATCGTATATCTGAATGTGAGGTATTGGGTACCAGTTCCACTTAAGTAGGATGCATGAACCGTTCCGCCAATATCAAGGGTAACATCCAAATAAGGGGTCCCTCCGGAGGTGTTGACAACAGTTGCCTCACTCATGTAAACCCCAAAATCCAGGTTTATCCCGGCTCCCTTAACCACACCGCTGGGTACATCCACACCCCAAACCACCGGCGGGGTGTTATCCACCAGTGCATTCCCGGGGGCATCCGGAATTCTGCTGTTCCCATTATCTTCGCCGGTAAAGTCCCCGTTATCCGCCAACGAGGAAGTGCCCGTCAAAGACCCTCCTTCCTTGCTGAAAAGATATGGCACTTCACTGGCCGATGGTGTCAGCCGCAAAGGGCTATCCAGCTGCAAATCCATACAATCAGATCCAGACCATTCCTGGCCGGGAATATTTAGAAACAGCAAAAAATCCGATGAGGTCACAATGGAGGAGTATTCCCTGGTGCCTGAAACACCCTTGTTTTCCTTTGTGAAACAGACTGTAGCATGAGCCCGGGTACACAGCGGGGAACAGGAAAGAATAATCCATGTAAAAACCAGGTAAGGGACAGGTCTTTTCATAGCAATTATTTAAAAGTAATTAAAGTAAACTAGCAGTTGAATTAGTATAGTTGGCGTACGTATTGATTTAAAAATATAACATCAGTAACAAAATTGAATAAGACACAGCCCAATGAAATTCAGGATTTCAGGACCATTATCGAATTTTACCGGCCTGATGACTTGAATTGTTCTTTTGGCTTATATTCAATGAAAGAGAAACTCCAGGGATCAATTACATTTCAAAATAGATCTGTTTGCAGGAATCTTTTAATTTAGTTTTTTTGATCAGTACATTAAATAATTCGAAAAAATATCCACAAAAGAGCACATAAATGCAGAAATCAAA
>CAZDLO010000133.1:0-5552 GCA_964506325.1 uncultured Tangfeifania sp. | reverse complement strand
CATTATGCCTAAATGCATTAGCCGCAACTTAAACTGAAAGTCAGTTTTGTCCGGTTCATTTAAAATCGACAAATCTAGTTGCATGCTTTTCTGGGCAAAACCCCGGGTATCCCCCAGCTCCTGGCGTCTTCCCGCCTTGAGAAATAAATCACCAACAAGTCTGTATTGCAGGCGCCTGATAATGTGAGTGTTCCATCCCGATTTTTGGGGAGACCCCCTGTTAATTACAGGAAGGTCAAACCCATTTCTATTTCCCGCTGGCAGATCCGGTGTGTTTGAAAACCTGGACTCCTCTGGCAGGTTTTCAAATCCGGTTGGTATTAGGTGTACCCTCCGGGGCGATTGAAATTGTCATTAAGGAGTAAAGAACCAGGTGGGCAGTTCACTCCTGGTTATGATTTTTATTATCCGGCGTACCTGCGTTGTTCTACAGTTTAGTTTTAAGCACGTATTAACCCTTGTTGAGGGTAAAAGTCCATGAAGTTCTTTATGATAATTGAATCTTAAAGATCTTCCTTATCTCAGACATACTCCCTGTGCAATCTACAGATCATCATTAAATTGGGCCTTAAAGTGATATTCCCCCGACCCCGTATCGAAGGTGACAAATCCGGTTTCCTGTTTGGCACCTGTTATTCCTTCAACGCCATTTTTATACCTACCGTGCCTCCATACGATTTTACCACCCTCAGTGATTGTGGGATTCTGAGACCCTATTACAGGAATACTCACTCTGGCTTTTGCGTTTATTGGTATACTTACCTCCAGGGAGAATGAATTTCCCGTCTTCTTCCAGTTCGATGAGATGATGCCTTTTATTGTTTTTATTGAGGCGCCGGCGCTGGTCAGGTCTCCAGTTGCGTGGGGCCTGATCCGGATAATACCGTAACCAGGTTCAAACTCTTGTGTACCATAGAAATTTGGTTCCTGTATTCCGGCAAGACTCTCATAGAAAAACCTGCCGACACCCGTCAGCATTGTCATGCTCTCTTCTGCCTGGTAAGTGCCATTCGTCAGGCTCCATCCCTCCCACACCGTAGTGGCTCCCTGCGAGACCATATATCCCCATCCTGGAAACTCCGTTGTGTTCACCGCTTTGTAGACCACTTCGCCAAGACCGTTGTCCACCAGCGATTCCATAAAACCGGGCAGACCAATATGGCCCACCTTAAATCTACCGCCATTTTCGCTGATAGTCCGGGCAATGTTGTTAATCACTTGCTGCCGGCTTTCCTGCGGAACAACACCAATAGCTAGTGGCAGAATATCAGAAGTTTGCGAGGCTGTAGCATAATGGCCTGTGCCTGGATTGAACCATTTCAGGTTAATGGTCTCCCTGATTTTTTCGGCCAGGACCAAATATCTGCTCTCCTCTTTATTCATCCCCAATACCCTGCTCATGTTTGCAAGTACCGTAGTATTCTGATAATATAAGCAGGTCCAGATAAAATCCTTCGGCGTCTCTTTGCTGATAAATTCCCATCCGAGAATGTCACTCTTTGGCAACATGTGTTCACCAAGCCACCCTTTTCTGACGATATGCGTCGAATCGGCAAGATCCCTTCCGATAAAATCGACCCACGCTTTAACCGTCCTGTAATGTTGCTCCAATAGTTGCCTGTCGCCATAACATTCATACAAATACCAGATGAGCATAGGATAAGCAGCATTCTGAGAAACATCACTCTCTCTTTTCATTCCCGGAAGGACAGGAACGACATCTGAAAGATCACCGTTCGCCGAACTGCCAAGCTGGATATTGCGGGCCTCCCTTAACCACAAATCAGGCATAAACTTACGGGTCGCCAGGGATCCGAAAAGACTAGCCGGCTCATTATAGGTAATTGGCTCCCTGTGAATGCAATCCAGGATGAAGCCCTTCAGTCCGACCTTCAGCGAACGCTCAATATTGCCATGTATCCGGTTCAAAAGCTCGTTGGAACAACTGAAACTGCCATACAGATCGGCATCACTGTAGACCTCCCTCCCTGTAATAGTCTCAATCGTAGGCTCCTCCTCTAATCCCTCCACCGACACGTGCCTTACAGGATGAAAGGTAAAGCGTGGTTCGTAGGTTTCGCCCTCTGGGGACCCTTTGAGAATATAAGTATCCCTTTCCCCATTATAGGTGACTACTCTATCTTTCTCATAGCGAATGGTAATCTTTGTCCCGGCTCTACCTTTGACATTCAGCCGTACCCAGCCTGAAAAAAAACGGTCAAACTCAAATATCCATCCGCCTGTGCCGTCTTTTGTCACTTTTATGGGCTTCAAAGTATCCTGAACTTTCATGGGAGGGATGTTCTGACAAATCAGGCGCCCCCCGGGGGCAGGAAAAACCGTAACAGAACTACCCAGACTAACATCATAACCCACTTTATTCCACCCGGGTTTCTCAAGTCTGGCGTCATACTCTTCGCCAGGCCTCTTCTCGTTTGAGACAATGGGTCCGCTGACAGTCTTCCATGTTTCGTCTGTAACGAAGAGTTTCTCTGTTCCATCCTCATAAGTGATCATCATTTGAAGGATTGCCTGCGGACTGGAGGCCCATCCATTCAATTTTTCGAATATACCCGTGGCACTAAACCATCCATTCCCCAGCAAAATTCCGACAGTGTTCGAACCCTGCTCAAGCAATGAGGTGACATCGTAGGTACAATAACAAACCTCCTGGTTATAATCGGTCAGCCCAGGAGAGAGCACATCATCAGAGACCTTTTTCCCATTAATGTATAATTCACTCCACCCCAGCCCGGAAAAATACACCCTGGCGCTCCTGACCTTCCCGGTTACCTCCAGCTCGGTGCGAAGTAACGGCGAATTCGCAGAAATAGAATTTCTTGTTTTTTGCAGCCCAATCCATTTTGCATTCCAGTCAGACTTTGAAAGCAACGCTATCTCAAACCGCCCAGGATTGCTCCATTCGCTTACCGTACCATTGGCATCCCAGGTGCGAACCTTCCAATAACAAACCTGACGACTCTGAAGCGGCTTTCCTTCATACCGTATATTGAAGGATCTCTCCGAATCAATTTTATCAGAATTCCAAAGATTGCCTTTGTCACTTTGGAGTTCTGTCAGGCTACCTGCAACAAGTACCTGGTATGCTGTTTGACGCTGATTACGCTTGCCTGGCTCAAACTGCCAGCCAAATACTGGGGTATCTGATTGTATTCCAACAGGTGATGGTCGATACTCTGTTGTTAACCCGGATGGCACAAGTAGACTTTTCACATCTTTCTTCGAAAAGCCAGAAATAACAGTTAGAGCTATGAAGCATAAAAAATAGGCTCTGACCATTATATAGAGTCTGTAAGTTTTTACCATGTTTTAACTTTATCGAACACGTTTGTTTTATAATGAATGAAACCCTCATGCACCGAAGCTCCCCAATGAAGACGAATATTAGCCCGGGGAATCTATGCGATTTTTTGAGGAAGTAATTAAACCAATTTTTTACCTGCTTCTTCTTTCCAAAGTCCGGGATGATATTTCAAAATGAATGGCTCAGAGTGGTCAGAACAATCATCCCTTCAACCTGTTTTTCCTCCTGTACTTCAGGAAAAGATAAAGAAAAGCAACAGTGAGAATAACCGTTAGGATAGTTACATACTTCAGGGTCATAGCGCCTGCATCGATTTGGTTGCCAAATTTAATCAGCTGCCGGTCGTAAATATATCCGACTGCCGGTTGGGCGACCGATCCGCCGAGAAACCCGAAACCTCCCATTAAAGCTAATCCAAGTGCCCCACTGGCCGGAACATTTTCCGCCACCACTCCCAGCATATTAGGCCAGAAATAAGCAACGCCAATGGCAAAAACGGTTGCTGCGGCAAAAAGAACTGTCCCGGAAGAGATACTCATCAGGTAAAGTCCGATGCCTGACCCAACGGCAGAAAAAAGCAAGACGCCAATTCCGGAGAGCCTGTGCACAACCGGTCCTGCTATCAGCCTTGCCAACGCCATTACCGCTGAAATCCAGACAAGAATAAGGATCGAACTTGCCCCTTCATTCAAAAATTTGCCGAGAGAATGGTTTAAAAGAACGGTAATCCACTGCATGGTGCCCTGCTCTGTGGCGGCGGTAAACATCATGAAAAACGCCATGAAAAGGAACAGTGGCGATACTGTCGCTTTAAGCATGTCCTTATAGGTTGCCCCTGAAGTAACGCGTTCGGTTTCAGGAAACCTGAGCCCCATAAACATGATTCCGTACCCCACCGTTGGGAGAAGCATGGCCACAGTCTGTATCCTCCATCCCCAGCCTGCCTGTGTAAAAAAATAGACCAGGAGTCCGCCAAAAACAATCCCGGCCGGAAACCACATGTGAAACAAATTGAGCTTGGTGGTTTTATCGTTGGGATAGAGGGCAGTGACCAGTGGATTGCAGGCAGCCTCCACGCTTCCGTTGGCAATGCCGATCAACAGGGTTGAAAAGAAGAGAGACCAGAACCCGGAAGCGAAAATGGTCATTCCCAAACCCAGAACATGACAGGTAAATGCAACTGTCAATACCCTGCCCAGGCCAATCACATCGACCAAAGGTCCCAGCACTACCATGGCCAGGGTAAATCCCCAGAAAGCAGTACCAACAATCCAGCCTACCTGTGTGGCGGAAAGGCTAAACTCTTCCATCCAGGGTGAGATAAAGCCGCCCCGGGTTGCAAATGTTAAGGCTGTAACAACCAGCGCAACATTACCCGCGTTAAAAAGGAGTGTTGTTTTAATCTTTTGCATAAGTTCGTTTTAGTATAATTACCGAATGTTTTAGTTCTGCCGGGAACCTGTTAGTCACCGGTTCTGATGCAATATTTATTTTCCCCAATCTGTTGGCGTTTCCGGCATTCAAAGGCCAGTTCAATTTTCTGCCCAACCCTATGGCTTTTTTCGACAGTACCCCTGAAGGCATGGTGGATCAGGCACAGGACGGCTTACATTCTCTTTAACCTGGCATTTTCATCTGCCAGCTACTTTAATCCCAGCTTCCTGCTGTAGAAGAATAGCGATAATCTGATGTTCTGTGGATGATGCATTTCTCATGATCGTTTAAGCCATTTAAAAATAATAAATAATCGGACTGACACACCCTGCCGGATTTGTCCGGCTCTTTTTTAAAATAGCCAACATTCAGGGAAGCTTACACGCAGAAAATCGGGTCTGCTAACCTACATAAGTTCAGGTTTTAGCGTTTTTTAAAAACAATGAAGCAGAGATTATGCGTGAATGGTTGAAAATGATGTTCGATTTGCCAAAACATCAGTTGATTTATAAATTTTGTGCATTTTTTTATTACTTTGCACATGCCTGAGAGTCGGGGAAAAGATCGGTGTTGAATGTTGCTGATAATGATGACTGACATGATCTGTTTCTGTCCATTCGATGGTTCCGGTTCAACCAATTAACTACTTTCATCATGCAAAATTCACGCAGAAAATTCCTCAGAAATCTTTCAGCGACAGCTGTGGCTGCCCCGCTTATCCTGCAATCATGCGGCTGGCCAAATTCCAAAAAAAGCGACAAGGTTACCCTGGGTCTCATTGGGATGGGAACAC
>CAZDLO010000132.1:0-8971 GCA_964506325.1 uncultured Tangfeifania sp. | reverse complement strand
GTCCGAACTGTAGGAGACAGACAAAACCTTGCCTCCGCCCGACTGGAAGTAATCTGCCCGGATCTTATGCTTTCCAGGACTCAGTGACAGTGTGTGGCTCAGTTCTTTTGCTCCATGTTCGCCATCATTGTCAATGATAAGCTGGTCGTCCATATACAATCTGCTTCCATCGTTGGAGTTGATGTAAAATGTGTATTTCCCTTCCTTGTCTATTTGAATGAATGAATTCAGCTGCATGGCGAAATATACTTTGGGCAGATCCGTTTTTTTAAGGCTGAAACGGTAGTTGATTCCTTTTTTTATCGGTTTTAACTGGCTGAAATCCGGCATCTTTTGAAAGGCCCCGGGGTAAACCAACCAGTTTATTCCGTTGCGGACAGGATCGATGTAATTGTATATCTCCCTGGTATTTGAACTAGGGTGATAACCTTCCCGGAAGGCACGGGCCCTCACCATCGTATTCCCTGATATTTCAAATGGCGCAGCATAGACAGAAGACGATTCATTCGCCATGGATCCGTCTGTGGTGTAACGGATGGTGGCTTCAGCATCAGAGCCGCTGATGGTAACCATCAGCTTACTCCCGTTGACAAGCATGGTGTCTTTGGGTGCAATAACCGGGGTCGTCAGATAGGGCATTGTAACCTTCTTTGTAGCGCTTTCTGAAGAGAATGAATAACTGCCGGACTGAATTTCAAATACAGCAGTGTTCTCTTCCCATCTGACAAATTTGATTCCTGTACCTTTGGAGGCAGGTTTACCACCTTCCAGTACCTCCTCTTTTGCCCGGGTAGGGACATAAACCGTGGCAGTCGTATTGGCAGGTATGGTGATATCCCATATGAATTGATTGTTCTCAAGTTTCCATCCGCTTTTTATTTCACCATAGATTGATTGATGTGCTGTCTTGACAAAGGTTAAATCCCCGGCAATCTGAGGCTTCATCAGGATGTGTTTGAAAGCGGGGTTAGCCGGGTCAGCCTTGATTCCACCCAGGTTTTCGTAGAACCAGATGATTAAGTCGCCGAGCAGCATCACATGGTTGCCCGAATTCATACCGGGATCACCATAGTCACCATTCCAGAGCTCCCAGATTGTAGTTGCTCCCCGGTTGGCCATATAGCCCCAGCTTGGGTAGGTACTCTGTGCTGCCAGCAGGCAGGCAACGTCTTCGTGTCCGGTATTGGTCAATGTACGCATCAGCCATTGACCCCCAACGATTCCATTTCCTACGTGACCACCATTCTCTCCCAGGATTTTCTGCAGGAGATTATCAACAATTTTTTCCTTGTGTTCCTCCGGGACAAGTCCGAAGGCCAGGGCCAGGATATTGGCGGTGGTGGTGTTGTTGCTGTATTTGACCTCTGTCGGTTCAAGAAACTTCCTGTTGAAGGCCTCCTTCATCCCGTCGGCTGTTTTTGAATAGGCAGCTGCCTCATTGTCCTTCCCCAGCAGGTTGGCGAATTTTTGCATCAGTCTCAGTTCATAATAGAAGTAAGTAGTTCCGATAAATTCGGCACTCGTAATTCTCAAAGGATCACTTGAATTGATGGCCTTCAGTTCTTCAGGCGGCATGCACCAGTCACCATAGGTATCCTTGGGCATGATGCCATCGTTAAGATATTGGCTCATGTGACTGATCCATTTTTGCATGTGGGGATAATTGATTTCAATTACCCTTAAATCACCATATTGGGTATACAACATGTCGGAGGCGAAGAGGTATGTCCCCGGCCAGGTGGTATTATCGCTGTAGGTTGGCCAGTAGGCAGGTGCAATATCTGAAAGACTTCCGCTTTCCAGCTGGCAGTCCTGTATGTCGGTGACCCACTTGTTGTAAAGGGAGGAGATGTTAAAGACATAGCTCTCCCCGGTGCATTCGGCGGAGCGGTCGCCCAGCCATCCGTGTCTTTCATCACGTTGGGGGCAGTCGGTCGGGATGCTCCTGTAATTCCCCCTGATACCCCAGTAAGCATTTTTGTAAATGCTGTTTATCAGTGTATTGGAACATGAAAATGAGCCGTTTAGATCAATCGCATCGTATACTACTTTCCCTTTTATGGCCAACAGGTCAGGGGTGCCGGGAAAGCCTGTCATCTCTACAAATCTGAACCCGTGGTAGGTGAAACTGGGTTCCCATTTCTCATCCCCTTCACCTTTCAGAACATAGGTATCCGTAACCTCTGCACTTCGGATATTATCCAGGAACAAGGTGCCGTCCTCCCTGAGGGTCTCGGAAAATCTCATGGTAACTTTCTCTCCCTTTTTTCCTTGTACATTCAAAGCTACCCAACCCACCATATTCTGGCCCATGTCGAAGATAAAGGTTCCCTTTTTTAATTCCCTGATGGAAACCGGGGTTACCTCTTCCATGATTTTGATGGGTTCATTCGGCTGTGCCACCAGTTTTTCGCCCGGTTTTCCCACCAGTTCGGCATTCATCCAGGCTGAGTCGTCAAAACCGGCCTTGTTCCAATCCTTCAGCTCCATCCTTGCATCATAATACTCTCCGTCGTATTCGTTGTTCATTCGGATCGGACCGCTTGTTGTCAGTTTCCAGGATTCATCCGTGACGATGGTACTGACAGATCCGTCTTCATGGCTGATTTCAATCTGGCAGATGACTTTGGGGAAACCAAAGGTTCGGGTCTGTTCCCTTTCTCCGGCGCGCGGTGCAAAATAGCGGCCATTGCCAAGTACCACGCCAACGACATTTTTGCTGGACTGCAAATACTTTGTAACATCAAAAGTCATGTAAAAAGCTCTTTTGTTGTATTCTGTCAGTCCGGGAGCCAAAACCTGGTCCCCTATTTTTTCGCCGTTCAGGTAAAGTTCAAACAACCCCAGTCCGGACACAAACGCTGTTGCTGATTTTATGTTCTTGCCAATGTTGAATTCATGTCTTAACATCCTGGAAGTAAGAATGGTATGGGCGCTGTTTGGTTTATCTTCACCAACGCCCTTGTCAAGACCTATCCATTTGGCCTTCCAGTCCTGTTCTTTCAGGAGTCCGGTGGTCCAGAAGGCAGATTCGCTTTCATGGGTATCGCCGTTCTGGTCCCAGACTTTCACTTTCCAGTGGTATTTTTTATTGCTTTCGAGTGGTTTCCCGTCGTACTCAAGATGAATGGATTTGTCTGACCGGAACTTTTGGCTGCTCCACATATCAGCAGACTGTTCATCCGGTTTCATACCCGAGGAAGAAACAAATACCTGGAATGCCTTTTGGGAAACACCGCGCTGGTCAGATTTCAATATCCAGCTAAACCGCGGTTTTTCCACATCAACACCCAGTGGGTTGACTTTGTACTCACATTTTAAGCCGGTCACAGTCACGCTGGTTTTTTGTGTACAGGCACCGGCGATGATTACCAGGACCAGGATTTTGAAAATTGTTCTCATAGTTGGTTTTGATTTGGTTGATGTGAAACAAATGTTGTGTTATTACTTAAGATCATTGGAGTAAACCAAGCCCCATGGCCTCCGGATGTTGTCCATGATCTCCATGATACCGACTGATTCATCCAGCGGCATCAGGGGTGATTCTTTCAATCCAGCCCTCAGACAACGCATTACTTCTTCAGCCTCATAATTGAGCGCGTTTCCGATGATGGGTTCCTGAATTACCTCCACTTCTTCCTTGTTTATATGCAGCGATGCCCTTGTCGGAACAGCAAAAACATCGTCAATTTTTATGTATCCCCCTGTTCCGTAAATGTAGGCTTCGTTGACGGTCGCGGTGCTCAGTGCAAAAGAGAGATCGGCTATTTCACCCTTGTCATACTTTAAAACAGCCACTCCCTGCTCGTCTGAGCCCCAATCGCCGATGTGTCCGAGACCGACAGTTTCAACAGGTTTTTTTCCAAATATCATGGAGGCGAAGGATATCACATAGATTCCCACATCCAGGAGGCTCCCACCTCCCAATTCCGGATTTAACTGGCGGGCACCAGGTTTGAATACCCCTCTTGCACAGCGTGAGGCTTTGACCATTCTCACCTCGCCAATTTTGCCGGCCTCAATCCATCCGAGTACTTTTTTTATCAGGGGCACATGCCTTGTTATCATAGCCTCCATCAGAAATACATTTTCCTGGCGGGCAACCCTCACCATTTCCCTTGCTTCCAAAGCATTGATGGCAAAAGCTTTTTCACAAAGGACTGCCTTACCTTTTTTCATGCACATCACGCTGTTTTCGAGGTGAAATGTATGCGGAGTACCAATGTAGATGGCATCCAGATCAGGATCTTCCGCCAGTTCGCTGTAGCTGCCAAAGGCTTTGGGGACATTGAATTTTTCGGCAAACTCCTGCGCACTTTCCCTGTTCCTGGAGGCGACGGCAGCAAGCTCAGCACCTGGCAATATGGCCAGTGCAACCGCAAATTTCCTGGAAATGTGCCCGGTGCCCAGGATACCCCATTTGATTTTCTTCTCCATAATTTTTCTGTTTGAGCGAAAGGATAAAAATTAATTAGAATCATTCTAAATAAAATAATCCCATCTGTCCATTGCAGTCTCTTGGCGGAAATCCGCCAAAGTTACACATGGTAAAAGTTATAAGTCCGGCCCTGCAAAAGACAGTACACTGGTTGGTAGTTTTCACAAGAACCAGTGTCCTGATTGCAAGGGTGATCTGTCTGAACATCATTGCAATGATGCAGGGTGAGTATGCACCATGTTTGTCCCGGTTGATTTATTTCCGGCTCAGTTCCTTCATGGCAAAGTTGGGATAAAGGACATCATGTACCTTTTCCACCAGGATTTCTCCGGCAACATTAAAATCAGCCTTCAGCCTGATGTCATTTGAGGAAGCGCCGATCCTGACCTGGTAATCACCTTTGTCTGCCATCCATGAACTGATTCCGCTCCTGAAAGAAGCAAGTGCCATTGCATCCAGTTCAAAGGACAACTGCTGACTATCTCCCGGCTGTAGCAATTTTGTTTTTCCAAACCCCTTAAGTTCCTGGGAAGGTTTTTCCAAATCAGTGGCAGGTGCCGCAAGATATAGCTGTACCACCTCTTTGCCTGCCACTTTACCCGTGTTTTTAACGGTGACATTTACGCTGATCTTCCCTGCAAAACTGGTGCTGCTGAGTTTAAGTCCTGAATATTCAAAGCTGGTATAGGATAATCCATACCCAAAATCATAGGCCACAGGAATATTGAAACTGTTGAAGTACCTGTAGCCCACATAAATACCTTCACTATAGTAGGAATTTACCGGATTTTCAGCAGGTTCGCCGGGGAATGTTTTGGCAGACGGACTGTCTTCATATTTTATCGGGAATGTATCCGGCAATTTTCCGGAAGGATTGACAGCACCTTTGAGGATGTCGGCCACTGCACGACCACCTTCCTGTCCGGGCTGCCATGCCAGCAGGATCGCATCGGGATACTCCCTCCATGTGGCGGTTTCGCATACTCCTCCTACATTCAGTACCACAACCACTTTCTTGCCGGCTGCATGGTAGGCTTCACAGACATTGCGCACGAGATTCAGTTCAGTATCGGAGGTCGGGAAGTATCCGTTGTCGTAACCCTCCCCGCCACTGCGTCCCAGTGTGATAACTGCGATATCGGAGTTAGACACCTGTTTGGCAATTTGTTCCCTGGTCATATCCATCTCCTCATGGAACGGAATCAGCCTTTTCTTAAAGTGTCCGGGAGCTTTCCCGTCCTTGACACCGTTGTTGGCAAGCATGACCGGGTTGTTGAAATAATCCGGCACAAGATTTTTGGCCATAATGTCGGCATTGAAAGCATTGTAAGTGTCTTCCAGTTCCTGAATCACCTGGTATCCTGATTCTTTCAACCCGTCATTGATGTTAATGGCATATTTATTACTCCGGATGCCGCCGCTGCCGGTCCCTGCCTCAATCAGGTAATAGGCTATCTTGCCGAAAACCGCAACGGTTTTAACGCCGATGAAAGGAAGGGCATTCCCGTCATTTTTTAACAACACCAGGCCTTCTGTTGCCGCCTCCCTGGCAATTTTCGCATGGGATTCCAGGTCCGGTTTCATGGAGGGCTTGTAACCCTTGAACCTGGGCGAATTCAGCTTTAGCTGCATGTTGTAAACAAGGTTTTTGCTGAGGGTACTTTCGTCGAGTGTTTTATTCTTCAAGGCCGCGGTAAGTTCATTCACTTCATCCATATTTCCGCCCATGAGCATGTTATTTCCTGCCCTGACCTTTGCGACGGCGCTTCCGTAACCGTCAAAATCTGTCATGAAAACCCCGGTGAATCCCCATTCTTTTCTAACGACATCGTTTAGAAGTTCAGGTGTTTCGGCAGTATAGTAGCCGTTTAACTTGTTGTAGGAGGTCATGATGGCGGCAGGTTTGCTTTCTTTGACGGCAATTTCGAAGCCGCGGAGATAGATTTCACGCAATGCCCGCTGGCTGATCACTGCATTGTAGGTTCTCCGGTTGGATTCCTGGTTGTTGGCAAGGAAATGTTTCAGGGTGGCTCCTATACCGTTGGATTGCAATCCTTTGACCATAGCAGCGGATGCCTTCCCCGACAGGAGCGGATCTTCGGAATAATACTCAAAGTTGCGGCCGCAGTATGGGTTGCGGTGCAGGTTCAATGCGGGCATGAGGATAAGGTCGTAGTCGTATTCAAGTACTTCATTGCCAAGCACTTTTCCGACATTCTCCATCAGTTCTGTGTTCCATGTCGCTGCCAGGCAGGTGGAAGTCGGAAACGCCGTTGTATAGGTAAATTCGGTTGATCCGGCTGGAAGAGGATCCCTGTTGAGGCCGGACGGCCCGTCTGTAAGGGCTGAGGATCCTATCAGGAGCCGTGGTACTACGAGCTTTGAATTTTGATTGGCGATAATGATACCCAGACCCTGCTCGGTCGATTTTGCATCCCCTGCCGGCAGAAATTTCCCGTCACCAACCGTCATGCCGACCTTTTCTTCCGGGGTCATCGCTGCAATGACATTTTCAACGGTATCCTTTCCCAACTGTGTTGGGTTTTTCTCTGAACATGCATTCAGAAGCACCTGGACCATAACAAGGCACAGACCGCCGATTACCACTTTTTGTAGTCTCATTGATTTCCTGTAGTTAATTTATTTGTATAGAGTTGAATAGTTTCTTCCAAAGATAAGAACCAATTTGAATTTAAACATTCATCATATTAACTTAAGTGAAATAGATTCCCTGAAAGGAAATGAATTTTGATTCGCCACCAAAGAGGGCGGATGCCTGGAAAATACCTGGAAAGGTGTAACAGGCTGCATTTTCAGGGGTTGTCAGGATACAATGTTATTCAGGCTCTCTCAAAATCCTGAAGATCAACCTGTCATGATTATACGGCAGGTATATTTTTGTTCAGGTCAGACAACAATCAAGAGGTTTTTTTACGAGTCTGACAACTGTTATCCGGACCTTCTCAACTATTTTACATCCCAGTACAAAACATACCTCTCCCTGTGCACCTGGTAATATGGGATCAATGTGACCTTTTCCTGTCGGGAATCTTTGATTTCAAAGGTCAGGGGAGAAGCTCCCGGAACTTTTCTGATTACATCCATTACCCTTTTGCCCTCCAGGTTGAGTGATTTTTTAATGTTACCCGGGATAGGGTTCTTATTCAGATCGTCCTGATCCTCTGCAAAGGGAGCCTTGTCACTCATTCCCTCATTCCCCATGGTACCTGCCAGAATTAGAGGCCCGAAGGCAACGGCTGCCAGCCTGGGGTTGTCGTTGGCCGGAACCAGCCTGGCAGACATGGGGACCGATAAATCGATCACATCGCCTTTTTTCCATTTTCTTTCCAGCCTGATGTAACTGCCGGGCAGTTTCGCCACCACCTGGTTGGCGCCGTTGATTTTCACCCTCATTCCCGAAGTGGCCCAGCCTGGATACCTGATCAGCAAGGAAAATTTATCTCCGTTGGCGGAAAGAATGGTGAGCCTGGAGCTTTCTTTTTCCGGATATTGTGTTTCCTGCCGGAGCTGGATACCTTTTTCCCTCCAGGTAACTTCCGACGGGATAAACAGGTTGACAAACAGGTTACGGCTATCATGGAAATAGATTGCCTCACCGTATTTGGCATGATTTTCAAAACCGGTGCCAACACAGCACCACCATGAATCATGGGGAGTGCTGTATACTTTGAAGGTACCGGGTGTCATCGGCATGAAATAACAAACCATGCCGGACTCAGGATCCTGGCTGGCTAATATATGATTGTACAATGCCTGTTCGTAGTAGTCGGCATATTTGACATCAGCGGTCCAGCTGAACAGGTGAGAGCTAAGCTTCAGCATGTTGTAGGTGTTGCAGGTTTCCGTCGTACGCGGCGAGATATGCCTGGAGATACTGTCGGGTGCGAAGAAATATTCATTGTCGCTGTTCCCGCCTGTTGCATAGGTGTGGTGGTTGATAACCGTCTTCCAAAAGAATTCTGCGATATTTTTTTTGGCCTCCTCTCCTGTGAATTCATAGGCACGCGCTTCACCAATTATTTTGGGAATATAGGTATTGGCATGGTTTTTCATGAGCATATCATTCCGTATGGCAAGGGGATCAAGTTTTGCCCTGTGATAGAACATTCCGGCAGTTTTCAGGTATTTCTCATCGGCAGTCACGGTGTAGAGGTTGTACAGAACCTCGCTCATTCCGCCGAATTCACAGGTCAGCATTTTATCAAGCTGCGACTGGCTTAAGACTGAAAGTTTCAGGTGCGCCCAGTCGCCCATCTTCTTCACCATTTCGAAGGCCGGTTTGTTGTCGCAGTATAAGTACATGTCCAGCAAACCCGCATAAATTTTGTGCAGGGTATACCAGGGAGCCCACACCCGTTCCCCGTTAATGGCCCTGTTGATAAAGTGTTGCGGAAAAGCACTGAGGTAACCGTTCTGATCGAGGGCATCCTGTACCTTTTTCAGCTCATTAACAAGACTGTCGGCTTTCATTTTGAAGTCGCTGTTGCCTGTCGCAGCATACATCAGCGCAAG
>CAZDLO010000131.1:0-9139 GCA_964506325.1 uncultured Tangfeifania sp. | reverse complement strand
ATTTTACTGCTTTTTATTTAATTACTGTGTCCGAGGGACTTTTTCAGTGCCCTCGATAGTATCAGTCCCTTTTTTTTTGTGTTTTGTGTGAAATTAAAACATTAATTCATCGTTAAGTTTTGAATTGCCATCACGCGTTCAAAGAATCATAATCTTATTTTAAATAACTTTGCCTACAAGTTCATGATAAACAAATTAATCTTTAATTAAGTGGATCAGCAAGCAATTACATTGAATGAGGTTATTCAGAAGAGCAATCCCGCTCTGCTTGAATTACTGTCAGACCGGGGGAGAAATATTTTCTTTCCTAAATTGGGAATCCTGGCACAATCAGCGCAGGCAAAAGGTAAAGAAATCAATGCAACGATTGGTGAGGCTGTTGAAGACAATGGTCATTCCATGCACCTTGCAGATTTTGATCAATTGATTAACCTTCCTGATTCTGCTGTATTTCCTTATGCTCCAAGTTTTGGAAAGCCAGATCTTAGAAATAGCTGGAAATCATTTATCTACAAGAAAAATCCTTCACTGGGTACGACTTTGATCAGTTTGCCTATTGCAACCAATGGCATAACCCATGGGTTGAGTATGTGTGCATATCTTTTTGTCAATGAAGGAGATAAGGTAATAATTCCTGATCTCTACTGGGAGAATTATTCACTCATCTTCGAAAACAACTACCTTGGTGAAATAGATACCTTTCCCCTTTTCCACAATGGCGGGTTTAACTTTGGTGCTCTGGAAAATAAGATTTCGGGTACAGAAGGCAAGATTATTCTTCTGCTGAATTTTCCCAACAATCCTTCAGGTTATACACCTCTTACAGAAGAGATTGATAAAATTGTCGACTTGATAAAAACCCAGGCAGACCAAGGAAAGAAAATAGTGGTGATTATTGATGACGCCTATTTCGGACTTGTTTACGAAAAGAAGGTTTATACGGAATCGATTTTCACCAGGCTTTCCGGATTGAGTGAAAATGTACTTGCGGTTAAACTGGATGGTGCTACAAAAGAGGACTATGTCTGGGGCTTCAGGGTTGGATTTATCACCTATGCCATTAAGAACGGCACAGCTGCAGTTTACGAGGCTATGGAGAATAAGACCGCTGGGGCTGTAAGGGGAAACATCTCGAATATCAGCCATCTTTCACAATCTCTTCTGCAAAAGGTTTATTCTTCTGAAAACTACGATAAAAGCAAGGAGGAGAAGTACCAGATACTTCATTCAAGGTACGAAAAGATTAAGGAAGTGCTCGCAAATCCAAAATTCAACCGTCATTTTTCACCGCTTCCTTTTAATTCTGGTTATTTCATGTGCATCGAGCTTAAGGATGGCTTGAAGGCCGAAGAAGTTAGGAAGATTCTGCTTGAAAAATACAGCACAGGAGTGATAGTTTTCGGTAATCTGATCAGAATTGCCTATTCTGCTGTTCCTGAAACAAAAATTCCCCAACTGATAGAAAACATACATTCCGCATGCCAGGATTATCTTGATCAATAAGATGGTTCTCGAGTGCTGATTTTATTCAATGAATTATGTAGCGATAAGAAAGTGGTTAATAATTAGCCGTTTCGTGTCCGTAATAACTATACAAATAATTATCAATTAGGAAGATTTAGATACATTTTAAAAATTTCAGTTTCATGACAGACAATCAAAAGTTAATAAATTGGGTAAACGAATGGGCTGAATTATGTCAGCCTGAAAAAGTCTACTGGTGTGACGGTTCTGAAGAGGAGAATGATCGCCTTTTGGCCGAAATGGTGGCCTCAGGAATGGCCGTTAAACTGGATGAAAAAAAACGTCCGAACAGCTATTATTTCCAGTCGGACCCCAGTGATGTTGCCCGTGTAGAAAACAGAACATATATCTGCTCTGCCAAGCAGGAAGATGCAGGTCCGACCAATAACTGGGCTGATCCTGCCGAGATGAAGGCCAACCTGAAAGGGCTCTTCAAAGGTGCCATGAAAGGCCGTACCATGTATGTTATCCCGTTCAGCATGGGGCCACTGGGTTCTGATATTGCCCACATCGGGGTTGAACTTACAGACTCGCCTTATGTGGTTGTTAACATGAAGATTATGACCCGTATGGGGAAAGCAGTTCTGGATGTTCTTGGAGACGGGGAATTTGTTCCTTGTATACACTCTGTTGGTTCCCCTCTTCAGCCGGGACAGAAAGATGTCAAATGGCCGTGCGCTCCAATTGATCAAAAATACATCACACACTTCCCTGAGACCAAGGAAATCATCTCTTATGGAAGCGGATATGGAGGCAATGCTCTTTTGGGAAAGAAATGTTTCGCTCTCCGTATTGCTTCTGCCATGGCAAAAGAAGAAGGATGGCTTGCTGAACACATGCTGATCATGGGTATCACAAATCCCAAGGGAGTAAAAAAATACATTGCAGCAGCATTCCCAAGTGCCTGTGGTAAAACAAATCTTGCCATGCTCATCCCAACGATTCCGGGCTGGAAAGTAGAGACCGTTGGCGACGATATCGCATGGATGAAGTTTGGGAAAGAAGGGAAATTGTATGCCATCAATCCTGAAGCAGGATTCTTTGGGGTTGCACCTGGTACATCAATGGATACCAATCCCAATGCAATGCTTGCTGCCCAATCAGGCACGATTTTTACAAATACCGGGTTGACACCTGACGGCGATATTTGGTGGGAAGGTATTGGCACAGATGCTCCGGCAGGAACAATTACATGGACGAATGAAGTTTATGATAAAGCCTCCGGAAAACCGGCTGCTCATCCAAATGCACGCTTCACTGCTCCTGCATTCCAATGTCCTTGTATTGATGCAGCATGGGAAGATCCGCAAGGTGTTCCAATCTCCGCCATACTGTTTGGCGGACGCAGACCAAACACTGTTCCACTTGTATACCAGGCCATGAGTTGGAAACATGGTACCTTTATGGGGTCAGTTGTTGGTTCTGAAGTGACTGCCGCCGCAATTGGCCTAAAGGCAGGAGTGCGCAGGGATCCTTTTGCAATGCTTCCATTTATTGGTTATCACATGGCTGATTATTTCGGTCACTGGTTAACTATAGGAAAAAATGCACCAAATCCGGATGCCCTTCCTCAAATTTTCAATGTAAACTGGTTCCGGAAAGATAAGGAAGGCAATTGGTTGTGGCCTGGTTATGGTGACAACATGCGCGTTCTTAAGTGGGTTTTTGAAAGATGTGATGGAACCGCTCTTGCAACAGAAACAGCCATTGGTTTCCTTCCAACCGCAGACAGTATTGATATCAGCGGTCTGAATGTCTCAAAAGAAGACATCGCAGAATTGGTTAAGGTTGACAAAGACCTCTGGAAAGAGGAGTTGGAACTTATCAAAGAACAACAGGCAGCACTTGGCGACAGGTTGCCGAAAGAGTTAATAATTCAAGTGGAAGAACTTGAAGCAAGACTGGGATAGTCGAAAGCTAACACAAAAAAAAGAGGGTGTCTCAAAAGTCGGGACCCCTCTTTTTTTGTGCTTGGTAAATTGGGACATCCTCGTTTCTTTGGGTTATTTCAGATGGTAAAGGTTTACGGCATTATCATGCAAAATCATCTGCGCAACTTTTAACGCTTCCTTCTCGGTAAAATACCCGCTTTTAACTTTCTCGATCAGCACTCTGGAAATGATCTCTTTGGCAAAGAGTAGATGCGCGTATATGTTTTCAACATTTTGATAATCACCCCCAAAAGCCATTATTTTACTAACAGGAACTGTCTCAAGCCATTCGTGGAGGTATCTCTCACTGTAGCTGGGCGAAATGATGTACAACCAACAAAGGTCGAGGTAAACATTACGGAAATTTTTGGCAACAGTTCCAAACTCACCTCCGAAAGGATAACCTCCGTGAAAAAGAATGAATTGAACCTCCCGGTATTTCAGGAACAGGTTGGTTAGTAATGCCGGATTGGAATTTTCTATATTATTCCCGTCACCAGCCTGAAGTCCGGTATGAAACTGTATCGGTTTGTTGTATTTTTTTGCCAGATCCAGCAAACGGTGCATCATATAATCAGACAGCTTCTTAACTTCATTGGATGTCAGCGACTGGCCGGGGTTATTGGGTAATTTGTCAAAAACAGCCTGAGCTTCTTCTTTTGAAACATCTTCAAAGAAAAGTGAACGGTGGTATGCAATTGGTGTTTTTATTGTTACAAAACCCGCTTTCAGTCCGTTCTGAAATTCTACATCCATCGCGTTTACCAGGTCGGGAAGGGATGCAATGGTAAGTCCGGTTTTTTTGGCAATTTCATCAACCTTCTTTCTTGAGTCAATTCTGTGATAATCAAAATTCCAGGTGTATCTCATTCTCTTAGGATTTCCAAAGCTCCTGTCAGTTCCATCCAGAATCAGGAAATCGATTTTGCATTTTTCTTCCAGTACAATTTTGTACCAGTCTTGCTGGTAAGCCTCTTTAATTCTCTCAGTGAGCACAGATACTGTTTCCCGGTTGATTTCCTTGACACCGAACAATTTTCCGGCCGTTAACAAGGCCGCCCGGTAGTAGGCTGTATTAAAGGTTTTATCCAGGCTGGGACTTACAATATCCCATTTCTGCATAACAGTCAGGGAATCTTTAACCAGGGATTGAAAGGTTTTCGTCGACATTCCTGCCGACCTTATGTCATCTTTGGTATAATGATTGAACAAGAGCATAAAATCAAACATACCTCCGTTTTTAATCCCGGTTGGACTTGTCAGGTGTTCGTGGGTATCTACTACAGACATGTTATCAATGTAATTTATGATACGCTGTTCATATCCGCTGACAGGTGTACCACAAACGGTCACCTGGCACTTTGTGGATGTGAAGGCGAGGATGGACAATGATACAAGGAAGATTTTTTTCATGATTACAGGCTGTTAATTGTTGTTAATTCGTTGAAAATCAGAAAGCAATCAAAAAGTTGACTTGCCAGTAGAATTGTGGCCAAATTTAGACCTGACTGGCTGTTTGTGTTAGCTCCATTAAAATTGATACAGCGGCATGCTCGTTTCATTTTTAATAATTATTGCCACATCATTTTGCCACAGTTTTACCTTAATTCGGTTATTTCCTGCAAAAATAGTTCATTTGAAATGAAATGTTGTTTTTGGCCGCATAATATTACATCCTGCAATTGTTGTGATTCAGAACGGATGATATTCCCATGTGAATTTTGGACTGTGAATGCCTTAAAACTGATTATATTTAAAATTTATATCTTTGATTCATGACAAACAACGATATTTTAAAAAAATTAAGAGTTGCGCTCAAACTGAGGGATGAGGATATTGTTAAAATACTTTCCCTGGTTGATTTTAAGATTACAACAACTGAACTGGGTGCGATTTTTCGCAAAGAAGACCATCCTAATTACAAAGAGTGCGGAGATCAGTTGTTGCGAAATTTCCTGAATGGATTGATCCTGCACTTAAGAGGGCCCATCGAAAGGCCGGATGCAACTGTCATTCCCCCACCAAAAAAAGTACTTAAACTTTCAGGCAGAGGGACTGGCAAACTTAGGGACAGTTCAAAAGGCTAAAGAAATCCAATGTTTATCAAATGGAAGATCGCGCTCAAGAAAGCCATATAGTTAAAGGTGATCCTAAGATTATTAAAGCCTGGGTCATGTATGACTGGGCCAATTCGGTTTATCAGCTGACTATCTCCTCGGCCATATTCCCGATTTACTACAATTCAGTTACCCGGCACGGGGATGACTTTGTTGTTTCCTTTTTTGGATGGAAAGTGGTAAATACGGTACTCTATTCCTGGGCAATTGCGGCAGCGTACCTGATTGTAGCGCTGGGATCACCTCTCTTTTCATCCATTGCGGATTATACTGGTCGCAGAAAAGGGTTCATGAGGGCTTTCACCTGGATCGGTGCATTATCATGCGGAGCACTTTATTTTTTCGATCCGCAACACATTGAAGTAGGCATAATTGCCTTTACACTGGGTACCGTAGGTTATGGCGGCAGCATTGTTTTTTACAACTCTTTTTTGCCTGTTATTGCTGAACCTGAGGATCAGGACAGGATAAGTGCCAGGGGATATTCAATGGGTTACCTGGGTGGAGTCATACTGCTGGTTTTCAACCTGTGGATGATCATGATGCCGGAATTGTTTGGAATACCGAAGGATTCCACTCTGCCAGCCAGGATATCTTTTGTGACTGTGTGCATCTGGTGGATAGGATTTTCTACAATGACCTTCCGCAAACTTCCGAAATACACTTTCAGCAAGCGATTTCACCATGAAAATGTTTTTAAAAACGGATACAAGGAATTGAGAATTGTGTTTGGCCAGGTGAGACAATCATTCGATTTGAGTATCTATCTTCTGGGGTTCTTCTTTGTAATGATGGGGATTCTGACAACCATGTTCATGGCCGCTCCGTTTGGTGAAAAGCAGCTGAACCTGACAGACAAGGTTCTAATACCCACGGTATTGGTTATTCAGCTTGTTGGGATGTTCGGTGCATGGTTTTTTGCGCGACTTTCCGGAAAAATAGGCAATCTCAAGGCCTTGATTTGCACTGTTGTAGCCTGGATTTTGGTATGTTGCTATGCTTATACCATAACAAATGCTGCCGGTTTTGTGACAGCAGCATTTTTCATAGGTCTAGTTATGGGGGGGTCACAGTCCCTGGCCAGATCGACTTATTCCAAGATGATTCCTGAAACGACGGACCACACTTCCTTCTTTAGTTTTTATGATGTCACCGAGAAACTCGCAACCGTTGCCGGCACTTTCAGTTTTGGAATTATCGAAGCCATCACAGGCAGCATGCGGTATTCGATCCTGGCAATTACAGTTTTCTTTGCCATCGGAATCGTTTTTTTGTTGATACTGCTGGTTCACAGGAGAAAACATGCTCAGGCTGTCCCTTCAGAAAACCAGGCGTAATCCATTGCATGATTATTGTAAATCGACTTCTTCCATTGCCCCGGGAATTTCAATATTGCTGTATCCGGCAGCCTCCAGTTTTAATTTGTAGAATGTTTGGGCCTCATAATCTCCGTGAACAAGGAATACTTTCCTGACTGATGAACTTTCCTGGCAACTCAGGAAGGACAACATTTCACTGTAGTCGCCATGTCCGCTAAATGCTTCAATCCTGGCAATTTCAGCATTGACACTGTACTTATTGCCAAATATTGATACTGTCTTTTCGCCGTTTACAAGTTTGGCACCCAGTGTACGTGGGGCACAATAACCCACAATGAGGATGGTGTTTTTGGGATCAGAAATGTTGTTAGCAAGGTGGTGTTTGATGCGACCGGCTTCCATCATCCCTGAGGCGGAAATGATGATGCAGGGCTTTTTAAATGAATTCAGTTTCTTTGAATCATTTGTCGAAGTGATATAATGCAGTGAATTAAAGCCGAAAGGATCATCATCTGCCTCGAGTACCTTCATGACCTCCTCGTTGAAGCACTCCTGGTGAAGGCGGAAGATTCCGGTGGCATTTACTGCCAGCGGACTATCCACATAGATTTGAATTCTGGGCAATAACCCGGCATTGTAGAAATTGTTGAGGCTAAATACTATATCCTGTGTCCGCCCGATAGCAAATGAAGGAATGATAAGTTTTCCCTTCTTGGTAACACATGTGTCATTAACAACTTTCAGCAGATCTTCTTCTGCGCGGGTAATCTGTTTGTGCAGCCTGTTTCCGTATGTAGATTCAGTGATCAGATAGTCACATTGCCTGAATCCTTCTGGAGACTTTAAAACACGGGAGCTGGGGCGGCCAATATCTCCGGTATAGGCAAGCCTGGTGGTTTTACCTTTCTCCGTTATTTCAAGAAAGGCAGTGCCTGCACCCAGAAGGTGTCCGTTGTTCGTAAAACGAACTTTTACAGTGTCGTCAATATAAAACTTGCGGTTGTAGGCAACGCCAATGAATAGCTCCATGCTCATTTTAGCGTCCTACACAGTATAGATAGGTTCTACAGGTTCCAGCCCATGCTTAATTTGCTTTTTATTGAACCATTTAACGTCCATTTCCTGAATGTGTCCGCTATCCGCAAGCATGATGGCACAAAGGTCTCGTGTTGCATTTGTGCAAATAACGGATCCCCTGAAGCCCAGCTTGTAAACAAACGGTATCAAACCCGAGTGGTCAATATGGGCATGGGTAAGAATGATGTGATCTATTTCTTTCGGATCAAATCCAAGGTTTCTGTTGGAAGAATCTGTTTCCATCCCTTTTCCCTGGAACATTCCGCAATCCAATAGAATTTTCTTTCCATTTTCCAGAGTTATCAGGTGTTTACTGCCTGTGACCTCACGGGCAGCACCAATAAATTTTATCTTCATAACGGTTCATTTATGTTATTGTCCATTAATAGGTAAGACTAAGATATTTTTCCAGTTTACAAGGGAGAAAAGCCTGTCAACAATAGTATAACACAGCCTTAAAGTTAATCATTATAACAGCAATTCTATCCTGAATGTCAAAAAAAAGCGCTCTTCCCGGTAAGGAGGAGCGCTTTTTTTTGACGTTATTGAGGAGGGAGCCTTTACTCTTCAGTTTGAGTTGCAGCGTAGGCTTTGAGCAGTTCATCCTGAACTTCTGCGGGTACTTTTTCGTAACTGGCAAATTTCATTTTGAACATAGCTCGTCCCTGTGTGACAGAACTTAAGGTAGTTGAATATTTATTCATCTCTTTTAGCGGTACTTTCGCTACAATCTTTTCAAACCCTTTTTCAGAGGACATTCCCATAATCAATGCCCTGCGATTTTGAAGGTCACCCATTACATCTCCCATGCGGTCGCCCGGAACAAGGACTTCAACATCATAGATAGGCTCAAGAATTTTGGCTCCTGCTTTTTTGAATCCAAGGCTGAAAGCGTTTCTGCCAGCAAGGCGGAACGAAATTTCGTTGGAGTCGACCGGGTGCATCTTTCCTTCATAGATGCAAACGCGGATATCACGTGCATATGACCCGGTAAGAGGCCCCTCTTCCATTTTTTCCATAATACCTTTCAGGATAGCAGGATGGAAACGTGCGTCGATAGAACCGCCGACGATACAGTTGCAGAAGACCAGTTTACCACCCCACGGGAGTTCAGTAATCTCAGTTCCACGCAAACTCACTTTCATCTCCTTGCCGTCAACCATGAAGAAAG
>CAZDLO010000130.1:0-9299 GCA_964506325.1 uncultured Tangfeifania sp. | reverse complement strand
ACAAAAAGTGAACATTTCATTACAAAATGCGAATAACTACCTATAAAAAAAGCATTTATATTCGTATTGACCAGTGTTCTGAGCGAGATAAATGAACAATAAAAATGAGTTTTGGAGTGGAGAGTTTGGAGTGTAGAGTTTGGAGCATAATACTCCCCAAAAATAGGGCCAACGGGTTAGTTGAAAATTCTCATAATTATAATACACGTTTTGACAAAACATGCACGACTACATATATCTCAACCTTGCGCTGATGGTTTTGAACTTTTTGAGGGAGTTCAAAACCACATCGAGTACTAGAACCAGAAAACACATCACACAACAAAGCAAAAACCAAATATCAGATACCAGGTGTCTTTAGAAAAAAAAGCAGCTAAAATATTGAAAACAAACAACAAATATTACTTAGCTCACCTAACCTAACCTTTGGGTTCAATATTGGGGACTATTATTAACGGGTTAACATACACGTTCCCTGCTCATCAAAAGAATATCGGATACTTTCATGCCTTCTGAACAGGGTAAAAATCAAATATGAAGGCAGCTCAACTCTTTTTTAATGCTGCAATGAAAGGATTGTTTTACACGAACTGATCCAGCAATTCAATCCGTTTCCGGATCGGTGGATGGGTAGCAAAGAGGTTGCTAAAAGAGAATTTTCTTTCCTCCTGCTGGGGATTCTCAATGAAGAGCTGTGCGACATCCCGGTTTTCGACAGCCTCGATCAGCGGGTCCTGGCTGATTTTGCGGAGAGCGCTGGCCAGGGCATAGGGTTTGCGGGTCATTTCGGCGGCACCTGCATCGGCCATGTACTCGCGAGACCGGGAGATGCCGAAACGGAGCAAGAGGGCGATCAGGTAACAAATGGCGGAGACGACGATGACCACCAGGATGCCTGCTCCAGAATCCTTCTTGTTGCCCCTGGAAAGCGCCCCGAATCTCAGGCTCCTGAAGGCCATCTCGGCGATAAAGGCGAAGATGCCGACAAAGATGATCGAGACTATCATCAACCTGACATCCCGGTTCCGGATATGGGCCAGTTCGTGTGCAATGACCCCTTCGAGTTCGTCATCCTCCAGTTTGTCAATAATGCCTCGGGAAAGAGTGACAGAAAATGTCCGCTCATTGATGCCGCTGGCAAAGGCATTAAGGGAATCGTCTTCTATAAGGTAAATCTGCGGAAGCTTCATCCCTTTTGAGATGCAAAGGTTTTCAACCAGGTTGTACACCCGCTTGTTTTCAATCCGTGAGAGGGGCTTCGACCCGGTAGCCATCCTGATCAGGGTGTTGTGCATAAGCCAGGCAACCATAAACCAGATGGAAGTGCCGATGACTACAAAGGGCAAAACCCGCAAAAAGGTATCGTTTACAATCAGAATATCCTGTTGCCGGTTGCTGAAATAGAGAACGGCATAAACCATCCCGAGTAAAACAAGGGGGAATGCCAGTACCAGGAGGAGGCTGTTCATGTTGTTCCTCCTGATCTGTGTCTGAATTCCAACGTAGGTCATTGTAAATTGATTGCGGTTAGTACTTTGCTTCCGGAATCTTATCCGCGGACAGTTTGCCGGTATTAGTTGAAACTAATCTTAGGAGGCTCCTCGTAGGAAACGCGGTCCGGGCCCAGGTCGAAAAGGGGTTCGCGGTGAAAGCCGAAATTATTGGCGATCATATTGGCCGGGAAGGTTTCAATACCGGTGTTGTACTCGGTGGTTGCACCGTTGAAATACCTGCGGGCGGCGGCCAGTTTGTTCTCAATATCACTCAGCTCTTCCTGAAGCTGTAAAAAATTCTGGTTGGCTTTCAGATCCGGATAGGCTTCAACAGATATTTTCAATCCCTGGAGGGCATTTGAAAGCTGTGTTTCGGCCATGATTTTCTCATCGATCGTACCCGCTCCCATGGCAGCTGTCCTGGCCTGGGTGATTCTGATCAGCAGCTCTTTTTCGTGGGTTGCATATCCTTTAACGGTCTCAACAAGTTGAGGAACCAGGTCGTGCCGTTGTTTCAGCTGGACATCAATATCGGCAAAAGCGTTTTGCCTCGCATTGCGAAGGCGCACCAGGCTGTTGTAAATCCCAATCAGCCAGAATATAATCACAACAACTAGTACAGGAATAATCCAAATCATGGCAATGGTTTTTAAAGGTTCATACTTCAAAAGTACTAAATAAGTATTCAGGGTATTTTATTTGTTACAGATAGGAGCATGGCAAAATACTAAGAAAGATTGATTTTCCTTAATTTATAGGAGTTACAGGGTCAAAATGGAGGTTTCACTTGTCATCACTCCAGGTTCCTGACCCGCTCTATCTCCTCCAGGCTCTGCCCTTTTGTTTCAGGGAGGTTTTTCAGGATATACAGGAATCCGGACAGGCAGATGACAGTGTAGAGCCAGAATGTTCCGCTCGCATTGAGAAGCCGGTTCAGGATCGGGAAGGTGTAGGTCAGCACAAAACAGCCCACCCAGAGGGAAGTAGTGGCTATGGCCATGGCCGTTCCGCGAACCGAGTTGGGAAATATTTCTGAGAGCACGACCCAGGTAACCGGTCCCAGTGTCATTGCAAAAGTAGCTATTGCCGCCAGCACCAGCACCAGGATAGCCATACCCTTCAGCTCAAAATAATAACTGGCACCAAGTAAGAGATAGATTACAGAAAGTCCGGCAGCACCCAGGAGCATCAGTTTTCGCCGGCCCCAGCTGTCGACCGCACGAATGGCGATAAATGTGAAGAGCAGGTTCACAGATCCCGTAATGACAATATTGAAGAGCATTTCACCTACGGAATAGCCGGCGGAGGCGAATATTTCATCTGCGTAGTTAAATATCACATTTATACCGCACCATTGCTGAAAGACGGCCAGGACTATTCCCAGCACCAGAACCGGGCGAACTTTTCCCGAGGACAAAATTTTCCATTCTATTTTTGAGGAGGAGGCATGAATGGTGTCTGCTATCTCTGCATATTCCTGCTGTGCATGATTCCTGCCGCCAATTCTCTCAAGAATGGCAAGGGCAGCCTCTTTCTTCCCCTTTTTGACCAGGTACCGGGGGCTCTCAGGAATAAAAAATGAAAGAACCAGGAATATCAGTGCAGGGAAGGTTCCGGCCCAGAACATCCAGCGCCAGCCCATCTGGCCATTCCAGGATTGGAGAATCATTTCGTCGGTTGAACCTGTGGGCACTTTTTCTGCAATCAGGTAATTCATGATCTGGGCGGCCAGTATCCCGATCACGATCGTCAGCTGGTTAATTGAAACCAGCCGCCCCCGGTAGGCTGCAGGGGATATTTCAGCGATATACATGGGTGAAATGGCAGAGGCAAGCCCGATGCCCAAGCCACAGATCAGCCTGAAGAGAATAAATGCGTTGTAGTCATTGACACTCCCAGTGCCGAGTGCACCGATGGTGAACAGCGCTGCCGCCGTGATAAGAGGCAGTTTGCGGCCATACAGATCTGACAGGTAGCCCGAACCGAGGGCACCAAACAAGCAGCCTATCAAGGCACTGCTCATCGCCCAGCCTTGCAGGTGGGGGGATCCTGTAATGTCAAAGAACCGCTCGTAAAAGGGCTTAGCCCCGCCTATTACAACGTAGTCGTATCCGAACAGGAGACCGCCCATGGCAGAAACCAGTGTAATTCCCAGGATGAATGATCTGTTGAATTTTATTGAACCCACTGTGATAATATTATGCTTGTTTATATTTACGTGCCTGCAAACATAGGGAACCCGGGAAATGCAACGCCGGCCTTACTGCTCCGTAGAATGATTCTAAGTAACAGAATATTATTTCCCTGCTTTTATCTTCTCCAGCTTTGCTTTCAGAGTTGTTACCATTTCGGGATTCTGAGAAGCGAGATTGGTTTTTTCTCCAATATCGCCAGAAAGATCATACAACTGATCCTCTTTCAGGTTGCCTGTTTCAATGTTGGTTTCTTTGCTGTAGGATGCGGCAGAACCGGGGAAGATGTATTTCCACCTTCCGTCTTCGATTGAAAGTGTATTGCTTCCGTTTTGCAGAACCAGGTAGCCACGTCCGTTTCCGTTTTTGTTCAGCCAGGCGTTCAAATGATTTTCGCTATCGGGACAGGCACCTCCGGGTACTTTAACCTGAAGCAGGTTGGCGAAAGTAGCCATCATATCGATCTGGCACATTAACTTTCCGCTTATTCCGGGTTTTACTGTTCCTGGCCAGCTTAAAATGCCCGGTACACGTGTTCCGCCCTCAAAGCTGCTGTATTTTCCTCCCCTGAACTCCCCGGCAGGTTTGTGATTCCCCAGTAGTTCAACTGCCTGGTCTTTGTACCCGTCATCAACAACCGGACCGTTGTCGCTGGTCAGGATGACGATGGTATTACTATCCAGTCCATTTCTTTTCAGGGTATTGAGTAATTCTCCGACCGACCAGTCGAATTCAAGGATGGCATCTCCACGTGGACCCATGCCACTTTTCCCGGCAAATCTTTCATTCGGTACGCGTGGAACATGGGCATCCTGGGTTGCAAAATAGAGGAAGAAAGGTTTGTCCTTGTTTCTTTCAATAAACGCAACGGCCTTGGTTGTTAATACGTCGGCCATCTCTTCGTCTTTCCAGAGGGCTGATTTCCCGCCTTTCATAAACCCAATTCTGGATATGCCATTGACGATAGACATGTCGTGACCATGGCTGGGATGTATCCTGAGTAATTCCGGATTTAATTTTCCAGTCGGCTCCCCTTCGAAATTCTTTTGGTAGTCGACATAGACAGGATCTTTTGGGTCGAGGTTGACGATCCGCTCATTTTCGACGTAGACGCACGGAACCCTGTCTCCGGTTGCCGCCATTATGAAGGAATAATCAAAGCCCAGATCGGAGGGGCCAGGTGATATATGCCCGTTCCACTCCTGTGTGCCGGTTTTGTCGCCAAGACCCAAATGCCACTTCCCGATAACACCAGCCTGGTATCCGGCATCCTTGAACACGTCTGCCAGCGTATATCTTTCGGGTCGGATGATGGAACCGGCATTCCCCGCGGCAATCCCTGTACCCTCTTTTCTCCAGGCATATTCCCCTGTGAGCAGGGCATACCTGGATGGTGTGCAGGTGGCTGCAGCGCTGTGCATGTTGGTAAACCGTACTCCCTGGCTTGCGAGCCTGTCTACATTGGGTGTTTTAATTGTCTGTGCACCATTGCAGCTTAGATCCCCATAGCCAATGTCGTCAGCGTAAATATATAGTAGATTGGGCCTTACTGGTGGTTTCTGTGCCTGGCAAACCATTGGGATGGAGGCTATCAGAGTCAGCAAAGGAGTGATGTGTCTCATGGCAGGTTATAATTGATCCCCCTAATTTAGTATTAATTTCTACATAGTTCCATTGTTGCCAACAGGTTATCTGCCTTTGCGGGAGTCAAAAACGAAAAGTCTCTGGTGTGACAATGACTTAAGTTAGCAGCATTGTTGTTTGACCGGGAATAGGTTGATTTCCGTCATTTCAGGAGAGTGAATCCGGAGATAATATTTCACGGTTTACTGCTTATCCCTTTGGGATTATTCTCCGCCACGTGATATTAGTCATTTTGATAATGAGCGGATTATTATATATTTACTGTTGGGCACCATTCTGTCCCTACTCTATTCACGGGAAATGATTTTTCCTGAAATCAATAACTCAGGGATTAATGCTGAACCCGGGACTGATCTTTCGGTTTAAAAGCCGTATGCTACTCATTGGCAATGAGATAAACTATTAATAATCCTTTTCAGATGAGACAACTATTTCTGATGTTACTGTTACCTGTATTCATCCTTGCGTGCGGCACAAAGCAGCAAAAGGTGATCAAACCGGTAGAGACCGTCCAAAAGGATTCCGTCAAGGCAATTCCAACTCACGAAGAAAACATGTGGAAGATGGTTTCCTATTCAGGTCAGCTGGGCGACAGCAGGAATGCCTATTACATCACAAATTTCTATGCCATCTGGGGAACTTACAGGAAAAGCGATGTTGACAACACCGAGTTAAAGGTTAAATTCTTGATTGACAAGGTCTCATTTTGCATTAAATTGTATGAATACGGGCAGAAAATCGTGACCAAAGGGGATGAGAACTCGTACAAAGTCACTGTCAGATCCGAAACTGGTGAACCTCTTCAGATTTCAGCCAGAAATGTCTCAGACAGGATCTTTTTCAACGAATCAGACGTGAAGAATATAGTTGCTCTTTTCGAGAAGGGTGAAAGAATCACCTTTGCGATGTCCAATGATTCAAAGTCCAATCCTGCTTCCTATGCTTTTTCTATTGATCATCCGGGAGGCTTGAAGGAAGTTCTGGGGAAGCTGGGAAAATAATGTGCGAATTGGGCATGGGGTGAAGGGCAAAGCGCATAGGGCATAGTGAAGGGAATTACAGGAACAGGGAAATGGAGACCGGAGCAGGCAATACAGAGACTGAAGTACTGCAAAAGGGATGAAGGCCCAAAAGTATCAGTGCAGGTTAACATCCTGTGATTTGAAGGGTTATTATCCCGCCATCCGTGAACGTATGGATTCAATTGAAATTTGACTTTGCCGGATGGAAGTCGCGGATCAAAAAAATATATTTATGGTACGACCAATGATTTTTGGGCTCCTGTTGTTTGCTTCCTGCACTGCAGTCGTTGATCAAAAACAGATTCAGAAGGCAAAGGAAGAGATTCTGCAGACAGAACGGGATTTTGAATCTATGGCAGGCAGTAAAGGTATACCTGAAGCATTTTCTTACTATGCTGATTCTTCTGCCTGTTTGAACCGAGGCGGTATCATTGTGCATGGTAAGGATTCTATCCGGATCTTTTTCTCAGCACCCGGGTACAAAGAAGTGCAATTGGAATGGGATCCTGATTTTGTGGAAGTTTCGGCATCTGCCGACCTGGGATATACCTACGGGAACTACACAAGTACCATACGAGACTCTGCAGGCCGGATGATCAGGTCTGAAGGAGTCTTCCATACTGTATGGAAAAGGCAGGCTGGTGGAGAGTGGCGGTATGTCTGGGATTAAATCCCCTGCTGCAAGGCTAGAACTGTTTCAGAAACTTGTTATAAACCTGCATGTTCCTGTCGATATGGGCCTCCATTTTCTCGTAGGCCCTATCTGCATCCTTTTCCCTGATTGCATTAAAGATCTCTTTGTGATAACCGAGGGTAATCTCCTTTTCCCCTTCTATATTGGCGTAAATAAAATTCCGCATCCTGGGTAATAAATTGTAAACCGGTTCCATGGTTACGATTACGAATGGATTTGTGGTAGCCCGGGCCAGGCAGAGGTGAAATTTATTGTCGATATCGGATTCGAGCTGTGTATTGTCAGGATTGCATCGGGCAAATTCGAGCAGGTTGGACTCAAGGTTCTTCAAATCCTCGTCTGTTCTGTTAAGTGCCGCCATTTTGGCTATTTCAGGTTCAAAAGCAAGACGGAGTTCAATAATCTGGAGAATAAGCTGATCGTCAAATTTTAAATCATAATAAAGATTGAGTGAACTGATGGCATCTTTGATATCAATTTTAGTGACAACCATTCCGCTGCCTTTTTTTATTTCTATCAATCCCCTGGCGCTGAGTCGCCTGAGCGCTTCCCTGAGTGCTGTGCGGCTGACGGCAAACATTTCACACAATTCTCTTTCGGGCGGTAATTTGGCACCGATTGGCAATTTTTTCTCCCTGATTGCCCGCTCAATATTCCTCTCGATCTTTTGACTAAGTGTTTGCGACGTGCCGATTTTCTGGAAAATATCGTCCATGTCCATTTTTGTAGTAGTTATTTGATTGACCTACAAAATAAGCAAAAAAGCAATACCAGTTGTCAAGAACCGGAGACTAATTCAAGCAGTAGCGATAAATCACAATATAATGGCAAATGCTCCCGATTAAAACGAAAACATGAAACACAGCATGATTGTATTTCAAAGTTTTTAGCTGGTACAACAGTGCTCCGAAGGTGTATGCGAGACCTCCGGCAAGAAGCCAGATCAATCCTGCTGTCTGCATGCTGTCGATCAATGGTTTGATTGCAATGACAATCACCCAGCCCATCAGTACGTACATCGAAGTGGATAATTTGGAATATTTTCCGATAAAGAAGAATTTAAGCGTTATGCCAACCGCCGCAATAAGCCACACGGTTAACAATATGGGCGTTCCCCAGGCGGGAGGCATTGTCAGTAACGTAATGGGAGTGTAACTGCCGGCAATGGTCAGAAAAATGGCACTGTGGTCGAATACGTTCAGCCGTTTTCTTCTGATGGGCTTTTTTGCCGAGTGGTACAACGTGGAAGCCAGGTACATAGTTGTTACGCCGATGCCATATACGAGGAAAGCGATGAAAATTTTAATGGATTGAAGTTGCCATGCCTTTGCCAAAAGGACGATAGTTCCTGCTGAAAAAAGCAGCAATCCAAAACCGTGTGACCAAATATTAATCTGTTCCTCTCTTCGGGTATATATTTTTTCCATTATGTAAAGTTAACGTCATGATTGTACATATTCTTACTGTTTAGGGCAACTGGATGAAGTAGATTACACGTTTTTTGCGACTTATTTACACGAACGCCATAGGTGGATTTTTCATTTTCGAATTGGGGCCACCGTCCGAAACTGACCATTTTCCATTGCGAACATTCATTCGCGGACGTTGGACTGGTTGTTATTATAGCACAGGGCTTTGCCCTGTGCTATTGCTTATCGGCCTTCGGCCGATAAATTAGCTTCGATAAATTTTGTTTCATCATTATCATGCAGTCCTACAGTCGTTTATCAGTTCTAAATTTGCACATTTGCACATTTGCACATTTGCACATTATCTCATATCTCATATTTCTTTGTTATTTCCCTGAAACTTGAAATTCGCCAATCCGCTGCTGATTGATCCTGGTGTTCGGAACCGGGTCCATTGTAGGCAATACATCGGATTCCAGCCGCCAGGGCGGCATTGATTCCATTGGTTGAATCCTCAATGATGATGCAATTTTCTTTGGGAACTCCCAGTTTCTTTTGAGCCAGCAGAAAAATGGCCGGATCTGGCTTTCCTGCACCTGCTTCCGTGCAGTCTGCTATTACTCCGAAGTAAGGTTCAAGTCCTGTTTTTTCAAGTACGATCCTGATTACATCGATGGTTGAGGAGGAGGCCAGAGCCAGTTTAATGCCTTTCCCCCGGATGGTTTCAAGCAAAGCTACCACCTCTGCCATAGGTTGAATACGGGGGAGGGAGCTGAAAAAATCTATCACCTTCTCCTCAGTGATGCGAACGAGCTCCTCTACCGGGTGCGGAAGACCGTGTTTTG
>CAZDLO010000129.1:0-9519 GCA_964506325.1 uncultured Tangfeifania sp. | reverse complement strand
TGGGGGTTCCATACGTACGTTCTGATATTCAAAATATTAATACTATTATTTACGTATGAAATAGCCATGAGAATATGTTCATATCAACCGAAAATGATTTTGCGGCTATTAGCTACGCTGAACTTCGTTTCCATTTGGCCGTTAAAAAACAAAATATCAACAAATGAAACCTGCTCGAACAATCATTCTCAAAATGGAATTGCAATCATTGAGGGTACCCAATTTATGTTCTGATATTCAATATATTAATTCTGATAAATACGAATGAATCTGAAAGACCAAACTCTTACTCTGTATTTACCTGCGGCGAAAAGAGTTAGGGAAATGTCTGACTGAATATAACGGCACAACATTCTGATAAACACCTGTAATTAGTGTTATTCACTTGATACTAATAGAATAAATGAGCTTGATTATGAAAACAAAATGCATGATAGTGGACGATGAGCCCCTTGCCCGGGACCTGATTAGGGGTCATATTGAAAAACTTGAAAATTTTGAAATTGTCGCCGAATGTGACAATGCAATGAAAGCCCTGAGCGTATTGCGCGAGAAACATGTTGATCTCATATTCATGGATATTCAGATGCCACAGATCACAGGCCTTGAATTTCTGAAAACCATAAAACACCCGCCCAGGGTCATCATCACAACCGCCTACCGGGAATATGCGCTGGAAGGATTTGAACTGGATGTTGTTGATTACCTGGTTAAACCAATTACTTTCGAACGTTTCCTGAAATCTATCAACAAATTTTACCAGATGTACCAGGACCAGGTACAGGTAGTACCGGGCACTTCATCAGACAAGGCACAGGATGAGAGTTTTATTTATGTGAAAGAGAACAAGAAAGTCATCAAGGTATATCTTGCAGAAATAAGGTACATTGAAGGGTTGAGCGAATATGTACAGATTTACACAGACAAGAGAAAGATCATTACCAAAACCAGCATGGCTTTGATGGAGGAAAAATTACCCGCGGAAAATTTCCTCAGAATTCATAAATCCTACATTGTTCCTGTAAACAAGATTGAAGCATTTACCGCCAATACTGTAGAGATCAACGGGAAAGAGCTTCCTATCGGCAGGAATTTTAAAAATGCTGTTCTCAATTCATTGAATTTCAACGGACCGGTGGCCGGGGTGTAAACATGATCTCTCCTCCAAAATCCGGCTGACCAGGAAAACCGGTACAGAAAAAATAAAGTGGTGATCTCTGCAGACCACCACTTTTGCTAACTAACTGTTTAATTTATAATTTAACTTATAAATTCATCTTACCCGGGCATTTACCTGGTTCCGCCAGCCCACCAGACTTTCTCGGTATACACGTAATTCCCGTCTCCATAGGCATTGCCGATGTTTTCATTCGTATTAACATCACTGTCTCCATAAGTCAGGCGCAAAGGGAACTGTCGAGTGTTGGCAAGCAATATAAAATTGTTTCCCATGGATGCCAGCCGCCTGTAATCGTTATATGTTTCAACGGCTTCCTGTTCGTATGAAGCAAAGTATTTTTGATTCATTATTTCTTTCAGGGGATCCGCATCAAATAATGGCTTCACACTCGTGTTATAATATGTACTTGCTGAAGCAACCGTCAGGCCTACTTTCAAAAAAGCTGCCTCAATGCCCGTTTTAAGGGCAGATTCTGCGTTATCCTTCTGATTCATACGCGCATACGCTTCAGCTTTCAAAAAATTAAGTTCGTGGAAACTCATTAAATACGTGGGGGAAATATTTGTACTGATAGCGGATATGCCATAATACTGCTGCACCTGTTGCGGATTCCCATTGGGAGCAATATTCAGGACAGTTAAACCGGGATATGGCCTGAATAAACTTGCCACACGGGGGTCATTCCTGGCCACAAGCTTGTTGTATAAACTGGCACTGACGCCAAAATAGTTGCGATCCTGCAGGAAACGTGCAAAAGGACTGATTGCTGATGTTCCGTTGTACACAAATTTGAACTCATCGGCAGCAGAGGCAAAGGAGACATTTGCATACTCGATCACTTTGGCATACTGAGGCGATTTTAATGACAATCTCATTGTATATCTGGCCTTTAAACCCTGCGCAGCCTTAATCCACCTTGCTGAATTACCACCATAAATCAGATCCTGGGTTCCGACAGATGCATAGGTACTGGTTTTTCCCAAATTGAGGATGGCATCATCAAGCAACCTGAATATTTCATTATATATTTCCTGCTGCTTATCCAGCTTGGGCTGATATATGATACCCGGCTGCAATGCTTCGGTGTAAGGAACATCTCCCATCAAATCAGTCAGCATTGCCAGGTTGTATGCATTCAGGATTTCAGCAATGCCCAGGGTTTGAAAATTTCCGGCCTCACTTCCTCCTGTTGAGCATTTATTGATGATAATCTTCAAATGATAAAGATTGTAGTACTGGCTCCGCCAGGGATTATTGTACGTTGAAGAATTGGTCGGCTCAGCCAGTCTTATTTCGGCATTGTACATCTGCCCCCAAATCCCGGTATTCAATTCCATGTACACGGAAGTATAAAAAGCGTAATCAGAGCCGGTAACATTGAAGGCAGTGGAGGTCATTACGTCAGTGACAATTAACCGGGATGCCATATCGGTAGGGTTATTCGGATTTTCATTGATCTGATCCAAAAGATCCTCAGAACAGGAGAATAAAGCGAATAAAAGCAATATCAGCGAATATAATTTTATAGTTTTCATCTCAAAATATTTTTTGTGAGTTAAAATTCGAGGTTAAGCCCTAATCCAAAATTGGAAGTAGCCGGAACCGTAAATCTTTCAAATGCTCCCGACATGTTGTTGTTTCCCTGGGTAGCTTCCGGATCAAAATTCGGCAGTTCAGTCCATAAAAGGATATTCCGTGCAAAAGCAGTAGCTCTTATCTGTAAACTCTTGTACTTGGGAAATAAATAAGACAATGTCAGCTCCCGCATTTTTATGAATGAGTTGTCATAGATATAGGCCTCATTAATATTCCCCAAAGTATTGGAATATAGGTCATAATAAGCCTTGAGATCACTCTGTCCACCGCGCTGAATATCGTTGGGCTGTCCATTTGCCTTAAATCCGGGATAAATAAACGGGGTGGTACGGTCTTCCGTACTTTTTGCCAGACCATAGGTATACTCGAGTAGGGCATTGGTCCCGTGGTACATCTGTCCGCCAGACTTCCAGTCGAATGTAGCGGATATGCTGGCATGTTTCCATCTGAAAGTTGTGGATCCGCCCAGGATAAAGTCAGGTGCGGCATTGCCAATTACACCCGGGGCGCCGGCCATCGGCATTCCGCGGTAAATGCTGCTGGGATCTTCAACGACAAGAATTCTTCCCTGTGCATCTTTTGCAAATGCACTGCCATAGATAACCGGGAATTTATATCCGATTCCGGCCCTTACCTGGGGCGTGGTAAAACCTCCAAGCGTGATATTTTGCACCCCGGGAGCCAGTTCGGACACATAATTATCCATTTTGGTGAAGTTCAGGTTGATGTTCCAGTCAATGTCCTTTTTCCTGACCGGCACCACTGATACGACTGCTTCATGAGTGTTGGTATAGATGGATCCTCCGTTCATGGTCAGGCTGTTGACACCTGTTGAACCTGCCAGCGGGACATTAAAAATCTGATCATTGATATCCTGATGCGAATAAGTGTATTCAAGTCCTAACCGGTTATTGAAGAATTTAAGATCTGTACCAATTTCAAAAGATACCGTGTTTTGGGGTTTCAGATTCGGATCACACTGAATGTTGTTGGGAATGTATGAATTGATACCTCCCAATGGATAGGATACCGGGGTACCTACCCAAAATCCGCCGCTGTAGTTGGGTGATGTGTAATAATTTTCCAGGTAAGAACCCGCCTGCCCCACTTCTGCATAGGAAGCCCTTAACTTGGCGAAGGATAGGGTCTTGTTGCCTTTAAACATATCCAGTTCTGTCAGGATAAAACCCATCGAAAGTGAAGGATAGAAGAAAGTCCGGTTGTCACGTGGCATGGTGGAGACAACGTCCTGACGACCCGTGGCATTAAGGTACAACATGTTTTTGTAGGAAAGGGAGAGATTTCCGAAAAAGCCGACGCTTCTGCTCTCGGCCTTTCTTTCTGACACTGCAGATCTCGTGATTGTATTGTCAATATGTGCCCATCCGCCAAAATTGAAATCGTTGCCGACTTCGCGGTAGCTTTTTTCTGACTGATGGTTGATTTCGTTACCCAACATGACATTCAAATGCACTTCAGGGGTAATATCCATATCATAATTAGCTGTCAGCAACGAGTTGTATGTAGTATTGGTTATGCCGTAATTCGCAATAGAACCTTGTGAATTTTTACTCCCCATCTCATTAATGTCCTGGTAATGTGTCGTATAAGAGTCTGCGCCAAATTGATAGCGAAAATTCAGCTTCTTATCAGTGTCGCTGCTGATGGTTGGCGTAAAAACAACGTAACTATTCCCAAAAAAACGGTTGGTCTTTTCAGCAAACAGGTTATGCTCCATATTCCAGTATGGATTGTTGAAGTTTGTTGCCCTGTAAAGAATTTGTGAATATGGATTGGTGGGGCTCTGGTAAGGAATGCCCTTAAGATCATAATTGACAGGTGCGGCGAATACGGTAGCCACCAGGCCATCATTGGCGGTTGGGGCCTTTTTTATATAGTTGGATGAATAATTCATTGAAGCGCCCGTAACCCAGAAATTGCTCAGTTTAGTTTCAACGTTAATCCTGGCACTGTGCCTGTTCTGGGATGTCGAAGCAATTATGCCGGTCTGGTTGGTACTGCTGAGACCAAATGAATAGGATGTTTTATCCGTAGACTGGTTAATCCCGACCGAATTGTTTAATGTGACACCTGTTTGAAAAAAACTGCTTACGTTGTCATAGACCAGTGGGGCAACCCATGGATCGAGACCACCCTCAAAACGCTGTGGCACATAATATTTGCCAGCGTAAGTCGTAGTATTGTTCCCGTTTCTCGGATTTGGAACATTTCCCCCGTAAGCAGGATCATTAGGCAAGTCCACAATTTTCGGTCCCCAGCAGGCAGATGCGTTTGGGTTGAACGTATAACCTGTTCCATTGTTTAACGGGGTTCCCTGTGCCCAGGTAGTTTGATATTCAGGCTTTCTTGACATGACATCAGCACTGGTGTAGGATGAAAAAGTAATTACAGGTTTACCCCCTTTGGCTGCAGAGCCACTTTTTGTAGTAATCACGATGACGCCATTGGTAGCGCGAATCCCGTAGAGTGCGGCTGCAGCCTGGCCTTTCAGGATATTGATGCTTTCAATGTCATTGGGATCGATATCGACCGCCCTGTTGGATATATCCGTGCCCGATACTCCGTCTCCCCGAACCTGGGAATTTCCGTTGCTGCCACTCTGATAATCTGCCTGGGATGCCACCGGCATACCATCAATTATATACAATGGAGTATTATTCCCTGCAAAGGAACGTGCCCCCCTGATTGTAATCTGGGTAGACGCCCCCGGGGCACCACTTGAAGGTGTAATGGTCACACCCGACAATTTCCCCTGGAGCGCAGATGCAAACGATGTGCTTCCTGTCCGGGTCAGTTCTTCGCTTTTCACATCCTGTACAGCATAACCCAGCGCTTTTCTTTCTTTTTTCATGCCGAATGCTGTAACCACAACCTCATTGACGCCAATCACATTAGATTTCATGACGACATCAATTTTATTGGCAGAAGTAATGGCAAATTCCTGGGTAATCATGCCAACGAATGAAAAGGAGATAATTTTGGCCGACTCAGGAACAGTAATGGTATAATTTCCATTCAAGTCAGTAATGGTGCCTATAGTAGTTCCCTTTACACCCACAGTTACTCCCGGAACTGCCAGCCCGTCATCTGCTGAACTGACATAACCGGAAATTTTCCTGGTCTGAGCCACTGCATTAAAAAGTATCAGAACTAGGAGAGATACAAGTAAAAATCGCTTTTTCATAGATTGAATATTTAGAATTTAGAAAACAACTAAGCTGATGACCTTCCATTGCCAAAGGATCACTTTTCAGATTTGGTTTATCAGGTCCGGGCAGAATCTGTGTACGGCTTCTTTTTGACCACCAACACCCGGATTTTGACTCGAATATTGATTTTCACCCCCGGAAGTATTAAAAAGCCATAAAGCTTCCCACTTCACTGATGAAACGACATAACCAAACCTATTCCAAAATTTGAAAGTGGGGGATTCAAATCAATGTAAATGATGCATCAACGGGTGAAGGATGGAGAATGAAGGACGGATGGCCTCAGACCGTACTTTGGTGTTGTTTGTCCGTCAATGCAGGCGGTTGGCAATAAACAACCTTTTATTGACCCTTAGTTCTCACTATTGGCAGGAAAAGTTAAGTTGTGTTAAAGTTTTTTTTCAGGAAAAGAGCTTTCCCTCATCCGGAATTCCAGGAACCATCCAATGATCCGGAAATATTTTGTTATTCACCTCATTATCTGATACATAAAAACACACTCGCAATGAAATCAAAAAAATCATAAAAAAAATTCGCTTCCAGGCAGCAATCTTAAACCATCCAGGTTGAGTTGAGCTTGTAACATTCAGGCAAGAGTGGCGTCATATTATTGAAAGCATCTTACTGCGTATGCATATTGAATGAAAAAAGCAATTTTAAATTGAATCCCGGCTATGAAAAAAAGTGCTCTGATTATTCTTCTGTTGCTTGCATGCTATATCCTTCCGGGGCAAATCAATGTGTCATTCCCGGATTACCACCATCAGAAAACGGACAATTATTTGACTTTTAGCAGGCTGAACCTGGATAAGTACCTGGGATCTAACCACGCACCCTGTACCAGGAATTATTTTAATTGGGAAAGGCAAAATGGCTGCAAAAATGTCACAGCATCGCATTTTCTTTCTGCCGGGAAGGATGGCGCGAAGAAATCCCTTTCAGCCGGAGGTGTAACGGTTGAAATCCTTCGCCAGGGGAGCCCGGAAAAATTATACTGCATATTATCCATCGAAGCCCTGAATCCATCCGGGACCCCTACAGGGAACACAACAGGAAGGACCGGTGAACCAAACCATTTTGTGTCTTATTATCCCGGTCTCCTGAACGAAAAAATTCTGTAAATCACAGATTACTCAACACCTCAACCCGCCTGACCCAAAATTCCGGGCGGCGAAATACCCTGTTTTTCATAGTTATTGGATTAATCTGACAGGTAATTACCCGTTGTTTAAGGTGATCTGCATGTTTTAGGGTACGAACAACCAATATGTCAGTAAAAAAGCAGCTTTTCTGATAGAAGGCATCATTTGCACTCAGCAGCAACGGTTACATTGATAATCTTAACACGCCCTGTCCCGGGTATATATCTTTGATGCAAAGATTACTATTAACCACAATAAAATTCTTTGCCATGAAAAAATTCTTTTTAACAACAGTATTGGTCCTGTTGGTTTCCATGTTAACCATGGGAAACAGGATCGTCGCCAGGGGATCATCAAATTCAGCTTTTGGAGAATACAAAATTGAAAAAATGGAAGATCATATGATTTTCAAAGGCATCGAGCTGGATAAGTATTTGATTACCTATGAAAATACCGACTTAAAAGTTGTCGTTGTGCTTGACAAACAGCTAAAATGCAAAAAATACTACGTATTGACGGACCAGGCTCCGGTTCAGTACGAATGCAACGGACTCTTTTTCGGTATCAAGAAACTGGACAACGATCTTCAGTCTGTCGGATATACTACATGCCTCGATAATCTTAACAGAGAGGTATATTATCACCAAAAGGTTATTGGGAGCGGAACCACAGAAACAGTTGACCAACTGCAGCTGATAGCAGCCTTTTATCCGGAATTTTTCAAAGATAAAGTTTCCTGATACATTTTAGCGTTGACCAAAAATCCCCGGCAAAGGGGTATCAGACAGGGGGCATCGGCAGATGTTCCCTGTTTTTTCAGGCATTTGTCAAGCATTGAATCAACACTCCCGGAAACGGTTAATTTTGCGATGTCTCCCGGATATGAAATTGCTACCTGACCGTTCTCCGTACAGTCCTGTTGAAGTAGAATATAAGGCCAACTCCCAGGGCCAGTAAAACCAGGTATCCCAAGTAACTTATTACTTTTCCTGTCTGGATAAGGAACATTTTATTGTATGCTTCCTGGTGCATGACCGTAAAAAAGATCATTCCGTTGTGCAGGGCATGGGTGAAGATTGCTGCCAGGAGCGAACCTGTGCGCAAACGCACGAATCCAAGCAAAAGCCCCAGCAGGAAGGTAGGGCCCAATTGCCAGGGATTCAGGTGAAACAGGGCAAAAAGTAAAGCAGACAGGATGACGGCCCATACAGGCCGAAAATTCTTTGTAAAACCAGAAAAGATAACACCCCGGAAAATCAATTCCTCTACCACGGGAGCCAGTACAACCACCCTGACAATTCCACCCCAGATCCCAAAATCGGATTCAAAAAGCCGGTTGAACAATTCCATGAACCAGCCGGGAGGAGGAAGCACCCTGTCTAGGTTCACAGATATTTCATTCATTAAAAACTGCAGAGCCACCAGGGAAAGTAATATGGCCGGAACATTGAGCCAATGGAAACGCCTGAAAGGAAAGATTTCCCTGTAGGGAGACCCTGTAAAACGTGCACCCAGGAAAAGAATGATGAGGGTGGTGGTAAAGAATACCGGCAATTTAAGCCATGGCTCCTGCAGCCAGTCTGTCCCATTCTGGTAATCATACAAGGCCAGAGGAAAATCAATGATCGTCTGTAAAAAGGTGTAAAGTACGATCAGGTTAACTGCCTGCCAGAATGTAGGATAATATTTTACCTGTGCTCTGTTCATCCCGCTAAGTTCTATTTTACCTTGTTTATGCCAACCTTCAGAATTAAATTCCCCGGCAGGCCAATGTCAATGCACAGGTAATTCAATATCTGTTTACGATAAAAACAATCAAATGTAGTCAAAATGGGAAATATTCAGGACGCAAAAAATCTTGTAATAAATTATCAGTCATTGTTTGATTATTAAAACAAAAAGTAGTTACTTTGCAAACTGTTTAAAAAATGTAGGACAGAAGTTTAAAAAATACGCATAATGTCTAGAGTTTGTCAGATTACAGGTAAAAAAGTGATGGTTGGGAACAATGTTTCTCACTCAAAACGGAGAACCAAAAGGAAATTCATGGTGAACATTTTCACCAAGAGGTTTTATCTGCCGGAAGAAGACCGTTGGATCAAACTGAATGTATCAGCCGCCGGGTTGAGAACAATTAATAAAAACGGCCTGAATGTCACCTTGAAAGTGGCAAAAGCAAAAGGCTTTATTGATAATATTTAATAAGTACTAACAATGGCTAAGAAAGGTGGCAGGCAACAGGCAATTCTGGAATGTACCGAGCATAAGGCAAGCGGTCTTCCCGGAACCTCCAGGTATGTAACAAAAAAGAACCGGAAAAATACTCCGGAACGCCTTGAACTGAAAAAATACAATCCAATTTTGAAACGTG
>CAZDLO010000128.1:0-9555 GCA_964506325.1 uncultured Tangfeifania sp. | reverse complement strand
TCCGGGATGACCCAATTCTTCCTAATTTTCTTTTACATTTGATTCCGGAACCACGGATAATCAGCAATATGAACAAGACATTCAACTTTTCATCCAATTTTTCCTCAAAAAAGGGTCATTTCATTTACCGGTTCATCTTTGTGGTGTTGGTGCTGCTATCCGGATTGGTGGCATCCGGAAATCCCGCTGATGACCTTAGTGTGGCTGCAGCGAAAGGTATCCTGTCAAGGATGGTACCTGAATTATCAGGAAAGGTTGATTTCAGGAAAATCCCCGATGATGCAGGCAGGGATGTATTCGAACTGCAAACAGTGAATGGGAGACTCATGGTAGGGGGCAATAATGCAGTATCCATGGCATCGGGCCTGAACTGGTACCTGAAGTACTTCTGTAATGCCCAGGTAAGCCTTCGGACCGTACAGCTTAACCTCCCCGGGAACTTGCCTGGCATAGAAAATACGCTCCATATTGTTTCTCCCCACAAATACAGGTACTATTTCAACTACTGCGCATTCAGCTATACATTGGCATGGTGGGACTGGAAACAATGGGAGAGAATGATTGACCTGATGGCTATGTATGGGGTAAATGCGCCCCTGTCGGTAACCGGTCTTGAGGGAGTTTGGATGAACGTAGGTAAGCGGTTGGGAATATCTGCGGAGAAAATGCAGGATTTTTTTGTCGGTCCGGGATATCTCCCTTTCGGATGGATGGGCTGCCTGGATGGATTCGATGGTCCCCTCCCCAATTCATGGATCAGTGAGCATGTTGACCTGGAGAAAAAAATTCTTGACCGTGAACGGAGCATGGGGATGCTACCGGTTCTGCAAGGTTTCACCGGGCATGTACCTAAAGCACTCAGCGAGGTGGACCCGGAAATAAAATTGGCGGAATTGAGGTGGTTTGACGCTCCTCCAACCTATTTTATTGATCCCGGTGACCCGAATTTTAATAAGGTGGGAAAGATATTCCTGGAAGAGCAGGAGAAACTCTTTGGAACGGATCACCTATACGCTTCCGATACATTTATTGAGATGTCTCCTCAAAACAACGACACTACATTTCTGAGGAATATGGGGATATCACTCTATAATTCAATGGGTACGCACGATCCCGAAGCAATTTGGGTACTTCAGAGCTGGGCTTTCGACAGCAGGGCCGAATTCTGGCAGCCTTCGCAATTAAAGGCTTTCTTTAGCGGCATTCCAAAGGATAAGCTGTTAATCCTTGAAATGTATGGTGAAAGAAAAATACGCCGTGGGAAAAAGTCAATTTTGGAAAATGGCGCTTATTTCGGACAACCCTGGGTATGGAGCATCATTCAAAATTTTGGTGAAAGAGTTTCCATGCACGGCAGCATAGATTGTATGGCTGATGACCTTAGAAAAACCATGCATCAAAAAGGCAAAGAGTCCGGGAAAATGTCGGGAATTGGCTATATCATGGAAGGGTTGGGATGGAATCCAATTATTGATGATTTCCAGTCGGATATGGTGTGGAGGCAGGAAATTCCGGATATGGATGTCTGGATGAAGGATTTTGTAACCCGCCGCTATGGACTGAGTAATGAAAAAATTCAAAGCGTCTGGGAGCAGCTGCGAAGGACGCTGTATTCGAGGGATCGGGTGGAGAACATTATGATCCAACGGCCTGCTGTTGGTTTGGACCCCAAAAAGATTGACGGAGATTTTTTTAAGGAGGTAAACATATTGCCCATCTGGAAATCCATGATTGACTGCTCCGACGAGTTTTCAAAGGTTAGAAACTTCAGGTTTGATTTGGTAAACTTAAGCCGTCAAACACTGGTCAAACTTTCTGATAGGTACTATCTTGAAATGATGGACGCCTACGCTAAAAAGGATACTGCTGCTTTGAAATGCGCCTGGGGTAAAATGCTTGGCTTAATAAATGACATCGACCGGCTGCTGGCATGCGATGATCAGTTTCTCCTGGGAAGGTGGCTGGAGGATGCCAAACGTTGGGGAAAAGATGCACAGCAAAAACACCTCTACGAATGGAATGCCCGTACGATGATAACGACATGGGCGGGGGGCAATTACGCCGCAAAGGAATGGGCAGGGTCGTTAAATGATTTCTATGGGCGCCGGTGGAAACTCTTCAGCGATGAATTAGTGCTTTCTGTAAATGAAAATAGTCCCTGGGATGCCGCAGCATTTAGTAAGAAAATTGAAAAATGGGAAGAGGGCTGGACCAAAGATCACAATGAATTTACCACCAGGGAAAGCCTGGAGGACCACGTTGCCTTAGCCAAAATGCTGTATGCAAAATATGCTTCGCAATTCAGAACTGACTTACCCTAGTACAGAAATATGACACAACCTGTTACTTCCCTTGGTACAGCTCTTCTACGAAATCACTTTTGCGATAACATGTAAGGTAACTGGTCCGAGAAGTCCGGACCTCCTGAGGGCATCATCCTTCGACCAAACTTTTATGATGCTGAAGGTGAACCTTCCCGTCGGACTCGGTTGGCCGTCAAGAAACCATTTCGGATATTCCTTCAGCGATTGCATTACTGTTTTGGAGGAAGCGGTGGCAGCCCCCTTTTCCGACCAGTTGCGGTCCTCCGGAAGAAATTCATCTCCGATAAGCCGGTTGGGCCAAAGATTTACAACGGTTAGTTCAACAGAGTTTTCCCCAACCCGCGCGGCACTTGTAATATCCATTCGGAATGGCCTTTTCCAAAGAATCCCCAGCTCTTTACCATTTAACTTCACCCTGGCCATAACCTCCACCTCCCCGAGGTCCAGGAATAACTGCCGGTCGCTCCTGACCATTTCAGCAGGAATAGTAATCTTCTTAAGATAGGTTGCCTTTCCGGAGAAATACCTTACTCCTTCATCGGCATGATCGCTCCACGACGTGATTTCCGGAATCGGCTGGGTCCATTGAATTTGCAGCCGACAAATTTATCCAGCAACCGGACATAATTCCGACTGCACCACCTGAAATTCCCTTAATAAATACCCTGCGGTCTAATGTTAGCTTGGATGGCATTTTTACCTTTTTAAAAATTTTCGATCGATCCAGTTACTGTCTGATTGCCCGAATTTACCTGATGCAGGTCAATTTGGGTAAAAGAACCTGTCTAAGCAAGTTAAAAGTAGGTAAATTATAAATTCAATCATCCCAGGTATTTTTCATTCTCCTTCTTTGCTCTTCCAAAAAAACTGAAATTTGAAATAATTAAATCCTTTCCATTAAAACGCACAAACTACAGTCTGATACTTTCTGCCAAAAACCCACAGAATCTGCTAAATCCTGGCTTAAACAAGAAAATATACACTGACTTTCTTCTGCATATACCTGACTTAGAGATACTTGCAAAAATAATGTTGTTCTGCAAACCAATTGTTGATGAATGAGTTACCTGTTTCGTTGAAGAATTCTGAAGGTTAACACCGGCAGCCTGAAAGACTGGATGGATGAAAACGGATAATAAGATTTCATCCATCTTTTGCCGGTAAAAAAAAGACCTGGGAACTTGAAACTCCTTACAAACCATTTGAATGGATAATCCCATTTTTCTTCGTATTTTCATCGCTTTAGTAACTGCCTTCGACTGATATATTTTGAAAGCTAAGGCAGATAAGCTAAAACACCTCTTTTACCATATTTACAGTAGATTTATAAGAAATAAATTCATAAATGAGAAAGACAATTTTATTTTTGACGCTGCTCATCACAACAGCTTCGCTATCAGCCCAGCTCCGGGATGGAACATTGATGCGCAGTGAGTCAAGGCAAGAATTTGATGCGACAAAAGCAAAGGGAGATTTTTACGTTTCCCCAAAAGGCAACGATAACTGGACAGGGACACTTGCTGAACCAAATGCTACAGCCACTGATGGTCCGTTCGCAACGGTTAACAGGGCGCAGCAAGCTGTTCGCGAGCTTAAGGCTCAAGTATATCAATCAAAGAAAATATCAAACATTTCAAGATATATCGGAAGTAACCATCCGTTTGGGAAAGGCAGGGATATCGTTGTTTTTATTCGGGAGGGGCTCTACACCTTAAGCTCTCCTCTGGAATTTAAGCCAAAAGACGGTGGAGAACGCGTGGAAACAAACCTCCCAACGGGTGCTTTTGAATTTAACCATCTCAGAGACCACTATGTAACCTATGCTGCTTTCCCGGGTGAAAAGCCGGTCATCTCAGGTGGTATTGAGGTAACAAACTGGAAAAAATCAGGCAATGGCTGGGTTGCACCTTTTATACAGGAAGATGCAACAACATTGCTTGCCAACGGTTACAAGCAAACCCCGGCCCGGACTCCGGATTCCGGTTATTTTACCGTTGAAAAACTGACCAGTAATTCAGAGCTTAACTTCAGAAAAGGGGACCTGAAAAATTGGCAAGACATGGCTGACAACCGGGTTATTTTGCTGATGCGCTGGGCCATCGTCGAGAATTCCATTGCCAAAGTAGACGAGAAAAAACAGACGGCTTACCTGGCTCACCCCGAACCTCGCCTGCTTCTCGTCCCTCCCCGCTACTATGTCGAGAATGTTAAGGATGCAATGAATCTGCCCGGTGAATGGTGCTTTGACAAGGGGAAAAAAGAAATCAGCTACATTCCAATGAAAGGGATGAGTAATCCGAATGAAGCCAAAATGTGCATCCCACGGTATAACCGCCTGGTAACTGTGACAGGAGAGGAGGGACGGCCTGTTCGGAACCTGCGTTTTCATGGATTAACTTTCGATGGAGTTACAGCCGGTGGAACAGTTATTTCTTATGATTATGCCCAATCCTGCGAAATCGAATACTCACAACTCAGCAACAGCGAAAGTACAGCTATAAAACTAGGCTATGGATGTACAAATATCCGTATCGCAAACAACACTTTCAGTCAACTAACGAGAGGGGCTGTTAAAGGAATGGGTCCTAAGGAAATTGGGAATATCAGGCAGCAGGTAAAACAAACGATGATTTACAAGAATAAATTCATCGGGTGCGGAGGCGATGTAATAGCGTTTCTGTACACCAATTTTACCACTATCTCTCATAACTATTTTTACAAGAGCTATTGGCCCAACTGCATCTCATGTCAATGGGGCAATATGGAGGAAGAAGCAGATGGAAGCTACCTTATAGAGTACAACCACTTCGACGATATGCAGAATGATGCCGATGATACCGGGGTTATTAAGCTCGCCGGCCTGACACTAAATTCTTTTGTAAGGAATAACCTTTTCCACAGGGTACGCCGTGGGTTCACCAACGAGAATGTCCCCATCTGGTTCGATTGCCTGGCAAAAGACTGGGTAGTGGAGAAAAATATTTATTACGATATTGAGCAGAGAACCATGAAACTGAACGGGGCATACCTGACAGATAATGTCTACAGGAATAATGAGCTCATTGAGGCACCCAAAAATGCCCCGGAGGAAATAATTGAGGGCGAACCAGCCTTTTTTGCATCAGACCTCAAAATTCTCAGCAGTGCGTTGACAGATTCAAATTCAATACCTGCAGGTTCAGTAGTTAATGTTTCGGCGGATATTTTTAACTCAGGCTCCACCGGTTTTGCGCCGGTCTATTTATACATCAATGGTAAGATTTTTCAATCAAAAGAGTTTCCTGTTGTAAAAAACAATAGCCGGAGAGTAGCGTTTGAATTTCGATTGCTCAACAGTGGCAGGAATGAAATTGCCATAGGTGAAACAGAAGTACAGGCAGTTAACGTTACAGGCGAGATGCCGTCCATTGTGTTCGATAATATCCGTTCTTCGGAGTCCAGGCTGCTTTCGGGGGAAAGCATTCAAGTGAGCGCCGTTGCTAAGAATGTTAAGAAGGAAAACTACCAGGCAACTGTTGGAATCTATGCCGATGGCAAGGAGTTAAAAAGTATGGCATTGTCACTGAAACCCCTGGAGGAAAAGGAGGTTAAGTTTGAGATTGTTCCTGGGGTCGGAATATATCCTGTTCGTATTGGAAACAGCTCGGAAATTATGCTTACGGTCTCCAGGTACAAGGAGCTGGATTTGAAAAAGGAAAAGCTTCTCACTTACATATCAGGGAAAGCCAAACCTGCCGGTTTAGAGATAGACCAACAAAACGGAAACTATAAGATAACAGCGGCAGGCAGTGATTTCTTTCATGCTGAAGATGCCTATGCGGCTGTCTATCTCAAACAGATCAAGGGTGATTTTGTCGCTACAGTAAAGGTTGCTGCTTTTGGCGAAAATACAGAGGCCTGGTTTCGGTCAGGTCTGTTTGCGCGGAATGATATCACGCAAAGTTTCGACGTTGAAAAAGGTAGTCCGGGCTCTGTACTAATGTTTACCACTCCCAACCGTGCAGGTATTGAATACGACGAATTTGGCGATGGCAGCATGCACAAGGCAGCCAGTGAGAATCTGCCGGAAAATACCAAAATGCCTGTTTGGCTAAAACTCGAACGGCATGGAAAAACCTACAGCGGGTATGTTAGTGTTGACGGCAAAAACTGGATCATTCGACGTACCTCAACGGCACTTCCCGGCATAACAGACTTGGTTGACCTGGGGCTTGCTGCCGGCTCTTCAAATAACAAACCATACACTGTTACTTTCACCGATTGGTGCGTAAAGGTACAGGATGAATAGTCAGGTAGGTTTTAATTAAAATTAGTCAGCTTAATCCAGCAATATGGGCTACAAAAAACAAAGTTTTATTGGGGTTTTTATCATCCTCGTTTGCTCATTCAGCACTTTCAGCCAAAACAAGACAGGCCCTTCATTTCAAAAAATTGCCATCGTTTGGCGAAACAGCCAACCCAAAGGAATACTGGAGGTCACGAATGGACAGTTGTTACGCATTGATATCAGCAAAGGCAAGGGTAAGGTCAAGGGCAATTCATTTGAGTTCAGGACGAATGGGGACACACGACTCGAAGCCACTGTCACAAATGTTCAGAATAATACCGGCAGTGATGCGACAAGAATCACAGTCAGGACTGCCCTAAACCCCTTTTCCTTTTTTCTTCGGGATGTGAGTAGCGACTATCCTATATATATCCCCGGTTACCAGGTTACGGTCTCGTCAGCTGACGACCTGCGCACCTATGATCAAATAGCCACAGCTGTTGACCGACAGGGGCTAAAGAATAAGATTCGTCAAATTGAAGACGAACCGGAAGAGTGTTTTGACTCTGCTGCCGTTCATACCCGAAACATGCCGTGCACGACATGGCTTGGAATCAGCCGCGATATCAGGATCTTTGAATTAACTGACAATCGTTCCCATCCGGCAAGTGAGATGAATCTGATCAGACCCCGGAATTCATCCACTGCCATTAAATTGCCTGATCTGGACAACAAGATCAGTGAATATACTTATCTCATTGGACGTGGCCAGGGTGTTGCCATAAATACAACACGACGGCTGGAGGAGGGTGTGCTTCCTATCCTTCATTCAGTGATGGACGATGAAGACATTGTATATCAATCAACTGCATTTGTATCACTGGAAAAATCCCGGCTTAATAGCCTGGCTGCTATTGGTACAGATTACCTGGTGGCAGACCAGTTCAGCGGGGGGCATATGCTCACCAAAGCACAGGAGGAATTAGTAAAGCCCAGGGTTGAAGAGGAAAGTAACAAGACGGAGACGACTGTCTTGTATTATCGCTGCGAAGCGTTCAACCGGTCTTCCGTACCTAGATATGCATGGTTTAAGACGATCAGGCCCGGAGCCGGGTGGTGGATTAAAAATGTCTACACCTTCAACAAGGAAAATGGGTTTTCATCTTACGCTTCCGGTAAAGTGTTTGGAATCTCTAAACTCAATGGCCTTCCTTTGCATGACGAGGAGATTTGTGTTTTAATAAAGCCCGGAGAAAAGGCAGTATTTGAATTTTATCTGCCACATGTTCCTCTTTCGGCAGATCGCGCTAAACTTCTTACACAACAATCATTCGACGCAAGGCACAGTGAATGCAGGGAATTCTGGAAAGAGAAATTGTCCGGGGCAGCTCAGATCAGTGTACCCGAACCCAGGATTAACGAGATGATCCGGGCTGGATTGCTGCATCTTGATTTAGTTACATACGGGAAGGATCCTGATGGTACGCTGGCACCTGCCATAGGGGTTTATACCCCTATCGGAACCGAAAGTTCCCCCATAATCCAGTTTTACAACTCTATGGGACTGGCCGATATTGCCAGGAGGTCGCTGACGTTTTTTCTTGACAAACAACATGATGATGGAATGATTCAGAATTTTGGAGGGTATATGGTGGAGACAGGCGCTGCCCTCTGGAGTATGGGTGAATACTACAGGTACACGAAAGACAAGGAGTGGGTCAGGCAGGTCGAACCTAAATTACTTAAGGCTTCGCAATTTTTACTCCAATGGAGGGCCAACAATAAAGTTGAAGAGCTCAAAGGTAAAGGATTTGGAATGATTGCAGGGAAAGTGGCAGATCCTGAGGATCCGTTTCATCAGTATATGCTTAACGCCTATGCCTTTCTCGGACTCAGCCGGGTGGCCGAAATGCTGATGGAGGTGGATCCTATTCAATCAAAAAGATTAGAGATGGAAGCACTAGCCTGGAAGAAGGATATCCGTATCTCTCTGGAAAACAGCATTTCGAATTCACCTGTCGTCCCGCTTGGCGACGGAAGCTGGAGCCCGACAGTACCTCCCTGGACCGAAGCTATTGGCCCCAGGGCATTGCATATCATCCCTGAAAACTATGTATCCCATGGGACCATAACTGCACCTGATGTGCTGTTAGGCCCATTGTATCTGGTCTTTTGTGAGGTCGTGTCGCCCGAGGAACCAGTATCGCAAATGATGCTTAATTATCTCAGCGAACTGTTCTACCAGCGTAACGCAGCATTCAGTCAGCCCTATTACAGCCGGCACAATTGGGTTCAGCTAAAGCTGGGAATGGTAAAACCATTTTTAAAAACCTATTACAATACATTCTCGGCCCTGGCAGACCGTGAGACCTACTCGTTCTGGGAACACCTTTACCAGGTTAGCGCTCATAAGACGCATGAAGAGGGATGGTTCCTTATGGAAACCCGATGGATGTTATACCTGGAGGATGGGCAGACCTTAAGATTATTGCCGGGAATTCCCCGCAAATGGCTGGAGGAGGGAAAACAGATCTCTCTTTACAAAGTTGAAACCTATTTTGGACCTCTGACTTTATCGGTGACTTCACATGTTAACAGCGGTTCTGTTGATGCCCGAATAACCTGCAATTCAGATCGAAAACCTCGCCAGATCCGGATTCGTCTCCCCCATCCTGAAGGGAAAAAAGCAACCAGGGTAACCGGGGGTCTTTATGAAGCATCTTCTGAGTCGGTTCTGATCAGGGACTTTACCGGAACTGCAAATATTGTGGTGGAATATTGACCAGGCAATCAATGTGGCTGACCGGCTACGCCATAGGTAATGAGACTTTTACAATCCATTATTTATCCGGCACAGCCCCTTTTAAGCTTGGGGATTATCAGGTTGGTATAAAGTTGATTATTAAACGGGATGAAAAACCCCAATTGGGGAAATGATCAGGTATTATCTTTTGAGGTGAATTG
>CAZDLO010000127.1:0-9848 GCA_964506325.1 uncultured Tangfeifania sp. | reverse complement strand
CCAAATCATTAAAAAAGCCAATTTCCCAAATTGTTTTTTCGATGATTTGATCACGTGTATACCCTAGCATTTCAATCAAATACGGATTCACTTCCGTAATCATTCCGCTTTCGGCATTGAGTAGCAGAATGCCATCTTTCGAGGTTTCAAAAAGGCGGCGAAAACGGGTTTCCGAAATTGTCAGCGCCTTTTTATTCAGAAGCAAAATTTCATTGGCTTCCTGGATTTTCAATTCAAGTTTTTTTAATTCGGTGATATTGGTAAAAGTCATCACCAGTCCATCAATGAAGTCGGTGAGTTTACGGTAGGGCATTATACGAATGTTAAACCACCTTCCATCGGTTGTTTCAATCTGCTTTTCGATTGGGATGAGTGTTTTGAGCACCTTTCGGGCATGCGTTTCAATTTCGGGATACTTTAATTCACTCACCTGATCGGTAAACGGTCTGCCAATATCCGAGCTTCGCAATTTAAAAACGCGGGTAGCTTCGTCGGTGAACCTGCGGATATTCAACTCCTTATCGAGGAAAAGAGAAGCAATTTCGGTACTGTTGAGCAGGTTTTTCATATCATCGTTGGCCTGCAAAAAATCTGACACTTTGCTCTGAAGTTCGACATTAACGGTCTGGAGCTCTTCGTTCAGGCTCTGCATTTCTTCTTTTGAAGTGGTCAGTTCCTCGTTGGTCGATTGCAGTTCCTCGTTGGTCGATTGCAACTCTTCGTTGGTTGATTTCAATTCTTCCTGAGAGGTTTGCATTTCTTCGCGTGTACTTTGCAGATCTTCTATACTTCGTTGAAGTGCAAGTTCCAGATCAGTCATTGCGGAGGCTGAGTACGTTTTGCCTTTTTCAGGATAGGTATTATCTTTAATAAGCACTGGTTGCACATCGGCAAAAAGAATGAGAAACATTCCCCTGAGCCCTTCGGGTTTATCGAGGTGCTGAACCGTCATATCCACATATTGGGTTCCTCCGTTCGTTCCGGTTTTAATGTTGCGCAGTATCACCGGATCGAAACTCTGGCTGGCTTTGCGCATGGCTCCTGTCAGCTCCTGGTTCAGCCCTTCGCGTATCATGGCATAAATGTTCATGTTTGCTTTCCCGGCCGCTGGTTCAAGATATTTACCGGTGCGCCCCGTGATGTATAAAATGTCGCCCCGCTCGTTTACCAGCACGCTGGCAGGTGAGAAGCGCTGAAGTAAAACCTGATCGGTAAGCACCTGAATGTCTTCGACCCTTTTTTGGGCGGTCACTTTTTTTGATTCCGGAAGTTCGCGGTGAAAAGAACTTGGGAAATCGACCAATTCATTGGTAACAACTGAAGCTGATCGCCTGTATAATTTTAATTTTGAATTAAGAGAAGTAAATCCTTCCTCCTGGGTTCCGAGGGTTTCAGCAGTGCCCAATAACAGGATACCTCCGGGGTTCAGGCTGTAGTGAAAAAGAGTCGTGAGTTTTTTCTGCAATTCGCTTTCCATGTAAATCAGCATATTGCGGCAGGTGAGTATATCGAGTTTGGTAAACGGGGGGTCTTTGATCACATTCTGCGGGGCAAATACCACCATTTCGCGAATGGAATTGTTTACTCGGAAGCCTTCTCCATCTTCAACAAAAAACCGGTTGATTCGTTCGGGCGATACGTCGGCTAAAATATTTGCGTTAAAAACTCCCCGACGGGCTATCTCAATCGCATCTTTGTCGAGATCGGTAGCAAATATCAGTAAGGACAGGTGTTTATCCTTTGTTGTTATATGTTCCATGGCTTCTTTAAACACGATGGCCAAAGAATAGGCCTCTTCGCCGGTTGAACATGCCGGAACCCAGGCGCGCAGCAGATACCGGTTGGGCAATTCGTTCAACAGCATGGGAAAAATTTCATCTTTCATCGTTTTCCAGACTTCGGGGTCGCGGAAAAAACTGGTGACACCAATGAGCAACTCCTTGAAAAGAATTTCAATCTCATCCGAATTTTCCTGACACAAACGCACATAGCTGCTGATTTTTTCGATCAGATGAACGCCTTTTCGCCTTTCGATGCGCCGCATGAGCGTGTTTTTCTTGTACATCGAAAAGTCGTGGCCGCTCTGCTGGCGCAACAGGATGATAATTTTATCGAGGCTGGTTGTGCTTTTGTCGTCGAGTTCGGGCTCTGCTTTCGCGACCGGAATATATTTCAGAAAAGAAATTAGTTTAGCCGGCAATTCGTCGGCAGGAGCTACTATATCAGGAATTACCGCATCAATGGCAGAACGGGGCATGCCGTCGAACTTGGCCGAAGCAGGAGCTTGTACCAATACGATACCGTTTTTTTCCTTGATGGCTTTTAGTCCAAGACTGCCATCGGAACCCATTCCCGAAAGAATGATCCCAATACTTTTGTCCTGCATGTCGTCTGCCAATGAGCGGAAAAAAATATCGATCGGTAAACGCAGACCGCGTGATTCGACCGGATCAAGCAAATACAACACTCCATTAAGAATCGTAAGGCTCTTGTTCGGTGGAATCACATACACGCAGTTAGCCTGTACCTTTAGGCTGTCGCTTGACTGCAATACCTTCATAGGAGTAATCCGTTGCAAGAGTTCGGGCATAATGCCTTTGTGTGTCGGGTCGAGGTGCTGGATCACGATAAAGGCCATGCCATTGCCCTTTGGAATATTAGCGAAAAACTGCTCAAGCGCTTCGAGCCCGCCTGCCGAGGCGCCTATGCCTACGATGGGAAATTCGCCGGCTGCTTCGCTTCTGATTGCTTTAACTTTTGAGGATCCTGAAACGTTTTCCTTTTCGGGGGTCAAGTCTTTTTTACCTGCTTTCATGGCAAAATCCGAGTTTTAGTGAGCTGTTGAATTGTTGTGTTGATTTATTGAATTGGTAATCATCAACAAAAAACCGGTTATAAATGCGATACGATTCTTTCAAAGATAATGTTTTAAATTTGACCATCTCCTGAAAATTGAATTGGAATAACTCTTCAATTAAGTGAGGTCGGGGGTTTAAAGATGTTTATATAGGAGGAAAGCTGTATTAAAAAGGTTATTTTTATTGTGCAAACAAAACTGTCACGTAACCGGAGATAATGTAATGAAATTTAATTAGAAACAACTGTAATTTATTGTATGTCAAATGAATAACCTACTGATAGCATGCTAAAAAAATTTCTGAAAATTATTAAATATATTTTGCTGACCCTTTTGGGCCTGGTACTGTTGTTGCTGTTTGTCTTTTTTGCCAAACCATTGTGGCATAGGTTTTTTACTTATCCCAGGTACCAGGAGCAACTCGAGGCATTTCAGCTGAAGAAGAAAGATTGTACGCCGGTTACGGATCAGAAAATTTTCAGGGGAGTACTTCATCTGCACAGTTACTGGTCGCACGACAGCAAGGGAACCATTCATGAACTGGTTTCAGCGGCAAAAATGCGCAACATAGATTTTGTATTCCTGACTGATCACCCGCACGGAAACCAGGATACTTTTCCACGGGGTTACAAAGGAATGTATGATGGCGTACTGGTAGAACCCGGCAGTGAAAAGCAGGGATTTGATGCATGGCCATTTAAACCGGGTGTAATAGACTGGAAAGTGAACAGGGATACTGTTGCAAAAAACATTGTGACCAACGGTGGGATGGTATTTTATGCCCATACCGAAGAGCCTCACAACTGGTCGAACGAGTGGTACCAGGGTATGGAAATATATAATTTTCACACGGTTGTCAAGGGAAAGAAATCCACTTTGCCCATACTTTTCGATTTTATCGTGAACGGACCCAAATACCGGGCATGGGCGTACAATACCATATTTGAGCGTCAGACTTCCATTCTTGCGCGCTGGGATTCCCTGAATACCCACCGGAAAATTGTAGGGTTTTCTGCCGTTGACGAACATGAAAACATCAATTTCAGGGCACGGTACCTTGAGGATGGCAGGGTCCAGTGGATGGGAATCAATACCAAGCCTATAGATACAGTAAAAGTGTCATTCTGGAATCGCTGGATGTTTCACGAGCCTGACCAAAGTGGCTGGATCTTCCGCTGGATGCTCGTCAATACCTATGAGACTTCCTTCAACAATTCGGTGAACTATATTTTCGCCGATTCGCTTACTGTACCCAATATCTCGAAGAACCTGATCAGCGGCCATCATTTTACGGCCTTTAAATTTCTCGCTGACGCTACAGGATTTTGCTTCTACGGGGTAAGCCGGGAAGGCCGGTTAAATGGAATGATGGGGGATTCAATAAAGTTAAGCGACCTTAGGGAATTAACTGCTGTTTCCCCGTTTCCCGGACGGTTTACCCTGAAAAAAGATGGCCGGGATATTGATGTGACCCCCGGCGAACAATACCGGTACACATTTGACAAAGGGCTGCAAAAAGGGGCTTATCGCCTCGAAGTTGAAGTAAAACCCGGCAAAGAGTGGCTGCCATGGATATACACGAATCCGGTTTATCTCTATTAATCATATATTAATCAATACATTATGAAATTCAGATTATTTCTATTGCTATTCTCACTATTATTTACAGGTACAATTTCAAACGCGCAGACCCTCAAGGCAGGTGCCGCCATGCGCGATATTACTCCCGATCACCTGATTCCTATTTCCGGGGGAATGGGTACTCCGGAAATGCCAACAGGAATACAGGGAAAGCTTTCTGTAAGGGCATTGGTACTGGAAAAGGGGGCAACCAGGATTGCGGTTGTCGGTGTTGACAACATTGGCTGGCCTGCGTTTCTCGGCGACCGTTCCCGCCGTCTGATAAAGGGTATTGCCCCTGAAAATATCCTGATTGGCGCCACTCATTCCCACAGCTGTCCGGATGCGTATGGTTTTACCGATGAGAAGGGAAATACGGCAGCGGATCTCAAGTACCTTGACTGGTGTGTCAACCAGATTGCCGAGGCTGTAAACGAGGCTGTTGCAAAGCTGGAGCCTGTTTCTGTCCGCACGGCAGTGGGAGAGGCAAAGGGAAAGATTGCCTACAATTATTACGCACCGGATTTGTATGATCCGCGTATGGGTGTCATACAGGCGATAGCCATTTCAGGCGCCAACGCCGGCAAAGTAGTTGCAACCCTTGTTAATTATGCCACACATCCGGAAATCTTAGGTACCAGCCGGAAACTGTTGAGCCCGGATCTTTGCGGTCCGCTTTACGACCGGATAGAAGCCAAAATTGGTGGTGTGGCGATCTTTATGAACAGTGCACAGGGAGGAATGGTGACAGCCGACACCAGGCTGGATAATAACGGCAAAGAGGCAAACGACTGGAATGAGTGCGTCCGTATCGGAAACCTGATGGCGGATGAAGCCCTGAGGATTATCGCTCCTGCCGTAGCGGACGCCAATGCCGGTCTTTTCTGTGCCTCCAGAACCATTACTTTCCCTGTTGACAACGAAAAAATGCGGTATGTCCTGATGCATTCTCCGTTGGCGAAAGGTGCCAAAACGGATGATTTTTCATACATTTCGACCAGGATAAACCTTTTGAATATCGGGAAGGCCCAGGTTCTTACCATCCCCGGGGAAGCTTTGCCCAACATCGGGTTCTATGTCAAGAGAAAAATGAAAACTTCCCAGCCATTTTTATTCGGCCTTACCAATGATGCTTTTGGATACATGCTTACGAAGGAGGATTTTAATGGCTTTGAGCGCTACAATTACATAAGCCGCACTTCACTTGGGGAAATGACAGGTAACATATACGAAGAAGAGGCTCTGAAACTGGCGGCCGATTCACCGGTACCTTTAAAATAATATCTGACGGAACCTGCTTGTATGGACGCGTAAATGATTGGTAAGTAATGAGATCAATTCAATGTCACAATTTGTAATCTTTTGACCTACCCCAGCCCCTCCAAAGAAGGAAAGGGAAGCGCTTGTGTACTGAAAGCAAATCTAAAGTCTGCCCCCGGGGAGATTTAGAGGGGTCAAATTCGTAAAAATTGGAACATTATTCAATGCCCCTTACTTAATCCGTGTTGCCATGTTTATAAAAATTTTCTTACTTTTCCTGTCAGAAAAATATTTTTACATCATAATACATTAATTATGAACAAACTAATAAAAAGACGCAAATTTTTGGAGGATGGGGCAGTAGTGGTGGCGTCATCCGCATTTCTTACTGTTCCTGCCATGGCTGCAGATAAGAAAGTATCTGCTCCGCCGGCAGCCAAAAGGAGACTTGCACTGGTGGGTACCGGCGACAGGGGCACCGGCATGTGGGGTAAGCCGGTGGCTGAAACCTTCAGGGATTTTGTTGAATTTGTCGGCTTTTGCGACATCAACCCCAAGCGGATGGAGGCGGCAAAAGCAATCGTCGGTGTGGATGTAAAGTGTTACCCGGCACATAGCTTCGACCTTATGATCAAAGAGTGCAGACCGGATGTTGTAATTGTCACTACAACAGATTGTTTCCACGAGAAATACATAGTTAGGGCCATGGAATTGGGCTGTGATGTTATTTCTGAAAAATCCATTGCCATAGAAGCGGAACAATGCCAGCGGATTGCTGATACAGAAGCAAGAACCGGCAGAAAGGTATTTGTCGGTTTCAATGTTCGCCACATGATCGAATCCATTGAGATGAAGAAGATCCTGATGTCCGGGGAGTTGGGAAAAGTTATTTCAATTGATTACCATGAATTGCTGGATACTTCCCACGGAGCTTCCTATTTCAGAAGGTGGCACGGAAAACGGGCCTATTCCGGTACCTTGCTGCTGCACAAGGCATCCCATCATTTCGACCTCGTGAACTGGCTCCTGGATGCTGAACCGGTTGATGTCCAGGCAACAGGTAAACTGGCTTATTATGGGCACAACAATAATTTCAGGGGCAGAAACTGTCGCGATTGTTCATTTACAACACAATGCAAGCACTACTGGGACATTACCAAAGATGCAAAAATGATGGCCCTGTATGTCAATTGTGAGGATGCCGACGGCTATTACAGGGACGGATGTGTCTGGGACAATGAAATCGATATTTACGATACTTCCTCGGTTCAGGTAAACTACGACAACGGAACACAGCTAACCTATACCATGCATGCGTTTTTGCCCTACGAAGGACAAAGAATTTCCTTCTCCTGTGAATTCGGAAGGCTTGATGTGAAACTGAACTACAGTCAGCCCTGGGAGGTGGAAGGAACTTACGAATTCAGACTTACCAAAGACCGCAAGACTTCCAGGGCCTGGATACTGAAACCCGGCACAGGAGGCCACGGCGGCGCCGATCCGCATCTTAGGGAGCTGATGTTCAGACCGGGAACAAAAGATGAGTTCAACAGCCGTGCCGACAGCCGCGCCGGAATTATGTCGAGTCTGATCGGCATTGCCGCCCGCCAGTCGATAGAAACAGGCCAGAAGGTTAAAATTGCCGATCTGGTAAAGTTTCCAAAGGTCTGGAGAGGATAGAAGGGAGATATGAGTGATGAGTTATGAATTATGAGTTAGGAGTTATGAGTTAGGAGTTATGAGTTAGGAGTTATGAGATTTAATTAAATATGAAAAAATGAAGGGGAAAATTATGAAATCACTTTTGGGAACCGTGCTTGTCGCAGTACTATTGTTTGGTTGCTATCCGGCAGAAAAACCTGCGCAGCCTGTTCAGATTACAAAGGATGCCTATAACCACGATCTTGACAACAACGACAATTTCTCTCCCGACGGGAAGTGGCTGGTTTATGATTCACGTTCCGGTATCGGAGGTATTGGCGGATCCCCTTCAGTGGAACGAGTCCAGGTTGAAACAGGCCAGGTTGAAGTGCTGTTCGCTGTGAAGGACAACCAGTCCTGGGGACCTGGAGCCGGGGCGGTCAGCTACCATCCGACAGAAGGGAAGGTCATTTTTATCCATGGTCTGGCCTTTTGTTCCGAGAAGAATCCTTACCAGCAGTGGAAAAGAACCGGGGTTATCGTAGAGGATGCACATCCCAATGTGCCGGTTTACATGGATGCCCGTGATGTGACCCTGCCATTTACGCCGGGAGCACTGCGGGGAGGAACACATCGCCACGAATGGAGCAGGGATGGCAATTGGGTAGGGTATACCTACAATGATGCCTTTATGAAGATCCTGGAAGACTCTACAGGCGTTAAATGGAACTTAAGGACCATTGCTGTTTCCAGGAAAGGAATGCCCGTCCAGGTTGATAAAAATGGGGAAGGTGACAATGTGAGCGGGGAATGGTACAGCGCAGTGGTTGTTCGCGTAGTTCCTGATCCGGTCCCGGGCAGCGATGAAATCAGCAATGCCGCCTCCGACAGCTGGGTTGGTACCGGCAGTTATGTGACTAAAAATGGCAGAAAACAGGTAGCCAGGGCATTTTTGGGGAAAGTAAAAAACAGTAAGAATCTGGCCTTTGATGATTTGTTTGTGGTTGATATCCCTGATTCAATCAACCAACCCGGAGAATTCGGTCCACTGGAAGGTACCCCAACCACCTTCCAGATGCCCCCCAAAGGTACTGTTCAGCGCAGGCTGACATTTACCGCTGAATCAGATCATCCAGGTTGCAGTGGGGTGGTGAGGTCTTCGTCCGATGGTCAGTGGATCGCCTATCTTGCAGCAGATACAAATGGCAAGCAGCAGATTTTTCTGATATCTCCGGATGGCGGAAATTCACGGCAGGTAACCGAGCATCCTGCTGGTGTACAGACCTGTGCAAGATGGAGCACTGACAATAAGTCCATCTGTTACCAATCTGAAAACAGCGTGGTCATTTGCACTCTTTCAGATGAGCCCTTTGAAAAAAGATACAAAAGGATAACGCCTGTCAGCAAGGAAGAGCTTTCAAATATTGCCTGGTCAAATGATGGAAAAATGATAGCATTCAACAGGCCTGTTGCAGATGCCGCCAGCGGCAAGGTATTCAAACAGATTTTTACCGTTAAGCTATAGGTGGTACGGATTTAATGGGCAAAAAAACTGAGCCGCAAAGTACGCAGGGAATTTTGGAATGGGTCGAAAGGCTGTTTATCAGCCTCTTTCATTGCATTCCTGAACCTTCCTCCTAAACTTTGCGGATCAGTTTTTTGTGCCTGAATTAACCTGGTTTAATCAGCTCTTACCAATCAGCTCAATGAATTCGGCAACGCCTGCTCCTGCACCCCTGGCTATCACATGCACTTTGGGCGGAAGGTAGTCGGGAGGATTGGGATCAATAAGGTAGATACTGCATCCGGATGGGGCATAATTGATTAATCCTGCCGCCGGGTAGACATTTAAAGAGGTTCCTATTACACAGAGAATGGCAGCAGATTCGACGATCTTTATAGCCTTGTCCATGGCCGGGACTTCTTCGCCAAACCAGACAATATGGGGTCTCAGCTGACTTCCTTTTTCACACTTGTCGCCCAAATTTATCTCTTTGTCACCAATGGTGTATACCAGTGAAGGATCCACCGTACTCCTGGCTTTATCCAATTCTCCATGAAGATGTAACACGTGGCTGGATCCTGCTTTCTCATGAAGATTGTCGATATTCTGGGTTATTATCCGCACTTCAAGGAATTTTTCAAGTTCCGCCAGCAGTAAATGTCCCTTGTTGGGCTGACAGGCAAACATCTGCTTCCTTCGTTCGTTGTAGAACCGGAGTATCAGTTCAGGATTCCTGTGCCACCCCTGAATGCTGGCGACCTCCATCACATCGTATTCCTCCCATAAACCGTTGGTATCCCTGAATGTCCGGATACCACTCTCGGCCGACATCCCAGCACCGGTAAGTACTACAAGCCTTTTCATACGTAAATAATAGTATTAATATTTTGAATATCAGAACGTACGCATGGAACCCCCAGGGCAATTTACATGCTATTTTGTGAACGATAGTTCATGAGGGTTTCA
>CAZDLO010000126.1:0-9855 GCA_964506325.1 uncultured Tangfeifania sp. | reverse complement strand
ATGAGTTATGAAGTAGGAATTATGAGTGAGGAATTATGAGTGAGGAATTATGAGTTATGAATTATGAGTTAGGAATTATGAGTTAGGAATTATTTGTAGGATCTAATGATTTAACCATTACATCATTATGCTTTATGCCATTACTGTTAATCTCCTGGCACTCCTAACTCATAATTCATAATTATTTCTTCAGGCATTCCCTGTATTGCCTGATCGACTCCTCCAGTCCGAGGTAGAGTGCGTCGGCGATCAGGGCGTGTCCGATGGAGACCTCCAGAAGGTTTGGAATGTGCTGGTCGAAATAGCGCAGGTTCACAAGGCTCAGGTCGTGACCTGCATTGAGTCCCAGTCCGCATTGTTCTGCTGCCTCTGCTGCCCGGATGAAGGGAAGAATGGCCTTTTCAGGATTTTCGGGATATTCAGTGGCATAAGGTTCCGTATAGAGTTCAACCCTGTCGGCACCTGTCATGGCCGCACCTTCAACCATTTTCGGATCAGCTTCAACAAAAATTGAAACACGGATGCCGGCCGACTGGAATTTAGCTGTCACTGTTTTGAGCAGGTCGTGATTGGCAATAGTATCCCATCCTGAGTTGGAGGTGAGTGCTATGGGGGAATCGGGTACGAGGGTTACCTGTTGGGGCTTTACCTCCAGCACGAGTTCAATGAAACGTTGATCCGGATATCCTTCAATGTTGTATTCTGTGTTGATAAGAGGTTTGAGTTCCCTGGCATCCGCATATTTGATATGCCTCTCGTCGGGACGAGGATGGATTGTGATACCTTCCGCGCCAAATTTCTGGCACTGCACTGCAGCAAAGGAAACGCTGGGCATGGCACCACCGCGGCTGTTTCGCAATGTTGCAATTTTATTTATATTTACACTTAATCGTGTCATTCCTGGTAATTTTAATCAGGGGTGCAATTTACAAAATGATTCTCATTCATTTACAAATATATATCCTGCCATGATAGCCGAAATGCTTATTTCTGATTCCATTCCTTCTGTAAGTCTTCAGGATTCCGGTTCTAAAGTGCTTTCACTGATGGATGTTTTCAGGGTATCTCATTTACCGGTTGTAGATGGACGGGTGTACCTGGGAGTCATTTCTGACAAGGTCATATTTGATGCCGGGGATTTCGATGAACCGTTAAAGAAATATTCGACTGACAACTGGTTGACACCCCATGTCCATCCCGGGCAGCATATTTTTGAGGTGGCGGCTGTAGCTTCCGGTTGCGGGGTATCCATTGTGCCTGTTTTGTCGGAAGATCACAGCTATCTTGGTTCAATTCTAAAATATGATTTGTGCAATACCCTGACCACCCTTTTCTCCCCCAACGAACCCGGAGGAATCCTCGAGCTTGTGATGTGTGAAAAGGATTATTCACTTTCCCAGATTACCCAGATCATTGAAGGCAATGATGCACATATACTCAGCCTTTATACCTGGAAACCGGCTGGTGAAACCACCGAGCTGAATGTCACAATAAAAGTCAATAAGGTTGATCTTTCCGGGATCATTCAGACACTGAGCCGTTACAACTATAATATCAAAGCCACCTTCATGGACCAAACCCCCCTCAAAAACCTGATCGACGACAGATTCGACCAGTTTATGAGATACATGAACCCTTAAAATACTATTCATGAGAATCGCCCTTTTTGGATGGAACATCGGACCAATATTTTTTGACAGCATGAAACGGCTGCTTGAGATTCTCCATCAGCATGAAGCAGAAGTCATTATTTACAAGCCATTCCTGGAGTTCCTGGGCAAGGAAGGAGTCATTCCTCCGGGCAGGATCAGTACTTTTTCCACCGACAGGGAGTTGCGGGATGTAGATTTTTTTATGAGCATTGGCGGTGATGGCACATTCCTGGAGGCAGTCACATTTGTCAGGGACTCAGGGATCCCCATGGTAGGTATCAACAGCGGCCGTCTTGGATTCCTGGCTGATATTGCACAGGAAGAACTGGAGAATTCTATTGAACAGCTTTTTGCCGGCAAATTTATTCTCCAGCCACGTTCCTTGCTGAAACTGGAAAATGAGTTCGGCTTGTTTTCCAGTTTTCCCTATGCCCTCAATGAATTCACGGTTCATAAGCAGGACTCTTCCCAAATGATCACTGTCCATGTGGATGTTGGGGGTGACCTGCTGAATACCTACTGGGCCGACGGACTGATCGTTTCCACCCCTACAGGGACAACAGCTTACTCTCTCAGTGTCGGCGGACCAATTATCACCCCATGTTCAGAAAATTTCGTCATTGCTCCCATCGCACCGCACAACCTGGCAATCAGGCCTGTAGTGATTTCCGATTTTGAAGAAGTCTCCCTCTGGGTGGAGGGCAGGGGAGGCAGGTATATGGCCTCGCTGGACTCCAGGTCTGCACCTTTTGAGACGGATATGGTCTGGAAAATCAGGAAATCAGATTTTAAAATCAATGTATTGAAGTTTGAGAACCAGTCATTTTATGAAACCCTGAGGAGAAAATTACTTTGGGGAGCAGACAAAAGGAATTGACATGACCTGCCATTCACTTTCCAATCATTAAATTATCTCCCGGCAATTCTATGTTACAGTTGATAGGTTAATTGTTTACGCAGAAAACTGATTTATGGACTTTTAACCTTTTTTTTCGCTCTTTAGGATACATAAAAATGAATTTTTCGGGGTAAAATATTACATTTGCGTAGATTGTATACTTTAATACCATTACCTGAATGAATCTAAAGAAAGCCCCGGGCTTTCACCATTACGGATGTATGAAAAAGTTGCTGGTCGCCTTGTCGCTGTTTCTCTGTTTTCTTTCTGCTTATCCGCAGAAATCGGCTGATTTGGGTCTGCGACTGGGTGGTGCGCTTTATTGGGGGGACATAGAACACAGGACCGATCTCCTTAAGGATGTCTCGACCCTGTACGGGATTATGGGAAGGTACAATTTCAACAAAAGAATTGCTGTGAGGGGACAATTGATCAACGGGGAACTGAAGGCTGCCGGAACATTCGACGGGGTCAACCTTGCTGAACCATCCGCCAGGGTTACCCAGGGTTTCCCCAATGAATTTTACCTGAAACAGCCTGACAATTCTTACAATTTCTCCCGGTCGGTGCAATCTTTCGAAGGCCTGCTGGAGTTTAATTTTCTGAATTACCAGATGGGAAGTACCACAAAGAATAATTTCACCCCTTATATCGCGATCGGTATCGGTGCATTGTATTCGCCTTCACCCCGGCGGGGCACACTCATACTTGTACCCCAGGTGGAATACAGTTTTCTGCCAACCAAGGCGCTTTACCGGGCTGAGCTGGATGGCAACATGAACAAAACCAATGAAATGGATGCACTTTCACCGACCATCCCGATGGCATTCGGAATAAAGTACAACCTGTCAAAAAGGGTTGGTACCTGCGTCGAATTTTGTGTACGCAAGACCTTCACCGACAATATTGATAACCTGAAGGATCCTCAACGGTTTCAGAACCTGGATCCGGTATCTGGTACTCCTTTTAACAACTTTGCTCCAGGCTACTATACCAACAACGACTGGTTTGCATCATTGCAGGTGTCAGTCTACTGGCAGTTCTGGACAGATAAGGGGATTTGTGTTTTTCAGGATAGAAGTGGAATTAACAAGAATTTCTAAAGAGTTGAAAAGAAACAGTATACCGCAGCATGTTGCCATTATTATGGATGGGAATGGCAGATGGGCCGAACTTAACGGTTTTGACAGGATCCTGGGGCACAAAAAAGGCGTCGATGCTGTTAGGTCTGTTGTTGAAGGTGCCGGGGAGATAGGTATCAGGTACCTTACCCTCTATGCTTTTTCGACCGAGAACTGGAACCGTCCCAAAGAGGAGGTGGATGCGCTGATGGGGTTGCTGGTGCAGGCCATTGTTGCTGAAACCGACAACCTTCACAAAAACAATGTTTCCCTCCGTGCCATCGGTGACCTTGCATCCATGCCTTTGGAAGTACAGCAAAACCTGGCAGGTGCCATCAGCAGGACTGAAGGAAATACCGGACTGAGACTGGTGCTGGCACTCAGCTATTCCGGCCGTTGGGAACTGGTTGAAGCAGCAAAAAAAATGGCCAATGAGTTAAAAAACAACAAAATTGACAAAAGTAGCATCAATGAAGAGCTGATTGGAAAATATCTTCCTACATTTGGCCTGCCAGATCCTGAGCTGCTGATACGTACCGGCGGCGAATTCAGGGTCAGCAATTTTCTTCTTTGGCAGATCGCTTATACCGAGTTGTATTTTACACAAAAGTTGTGGCCGGATTATCGCAAAGAGGATCTTTTTGAGGCAGTTAACGATTTCCAGACAAGAGAGAGAAGGTTTGGAAAAACTAGTGAACAAATCAGAATCTGACATGGTCAAAAGAGGTTTATTTATTTTTCTGGCTTTATTTTTTAGCTCACAACTATACGCACAAACTGTCGCCGACAGCACGAACTTTTCTGTTTTTTACGATAGTCCCAAACAATATACCCTTGCAGGAATCGAAATCAGCGGTATCAGGTTCCTGGATACGGAAGTTCTGAAAGGCCTTTCCGGCTTTTCAATCGGGGATGAATTGACCATTCCGGGTGATGCAATAACATCAGCACTGCGAAAATACTGGAAACAGGGTCTGTTCTCTGATGTTAAGATTACAGCCACGAAAATTGTCGGCAGCAAAATCTGGCTGAATGTTTACCTGCAGGAGAGGCCCAGGCTTTCGGCCAAAAATTACCACGGCGTCAGCAAGGGGGAGAAGGAGGATATTGAGAAGCAGGTGATGATGCTGATCGGTGGACAGGTGACCGATAACCTTGTGAATACAGCCCAGCGCCAGATACTAAGTTTTTACCAGGGCAAGGGTTTTTACAATACAGACGTCAATATTGTTCAGAAGGATGATACTGCCAAGCAGAACCAGGTAGCCCTGGATATTTTTGTCAATAAAAAAACCAAGGTTAAAATCAGTAAAATCGATTTTGTCGGAATCCAGGCCTTGTCCCCATTCACCCTGGAGAAATCGATGAAAAAGACAAAAGCAAAAAAGGTGATCAATTTTTTCTCGTCCAAGAAGTTTCTTCAGGATAAATTTGAGGAAGATAAAATCAACCTGATCAAAAAATACAATGAAAATGGTTACCGAGATGCGATCATTGTTGCCGACTCGGTGATGAAGGACACCGTCAACAATACAGTACGGCTTAAATACTGGATCGATGAGGGAAGGCGCTATTATATCAGGAATGTCCGCTGGGTAGGAAATACCATCTACACAGACGTACAGCTCTCCAGGATACTCGGTATCAGAAAAGGTGATGTATTTGACCAGAAGCTGCTGGAAAAACGTCTGACCGAAGATGATGATGCAGTGTCGAATGCCTACCTGAACAACGGTTACCTGTTTTTCAACCTGAACCCTGTGGAGGTCAAGGTGGAAAATGACTCCATAGATTATGAGATGCGGATGGTCGAAGGTACGCAGGCCACTATCAATTCCATCGCCATCAAGGGAAATACCAAAACCAATGAGCACGTTGCCCGCCGCGAGTTATATACCCGTCCTGGTCAGCTGTTCAGCAAGGAAAATATCATACGGTCGGTCCGTGAGTTGTCACAGATGGGCCATTTCAACCCTGAAGCCATCAAGCCGGATGTGGTTCCCCACCCGGAAGACGGAACCGTGGACATCAACTATGAACTGGAAGAACGTGCCAACGACCAGATCGAACTTTCCGGAGGATGGGGAGGTGGAATGTTCGTGGGAACTGTAGGTTTGAAATTCTCCAATTTTTCCGTCCGTAACATCGGGGATCGGAAAGCATGGAGACCTCTTCCTACCGGGGATGGACAGACACTTTCATTGCGCGCCCAAACCAACGGTACCTATTACCAATCCTACAGTTTTTCCTTTACTGAGCCATGGCTTGGCGGAAGGAAACCCAACTCATTTACCTTTTCTATCTATTACTCCAAGCAAACCAGCGGAAACAGCGCCTACAATTATGGAGCGGGTGGTTACGGCAGTAGTTACGGCGGCGGATACGGAGGTTACGGAGGTGGCTACGGTGGTTATGGCGGTTATGGAGGATCCAGCGGTTATGGTGGCTACAATCAGTTCAATTATGCCATTACGGAGCAAATGGGTGTTTTGGGTGCTTCCACAGGATTGGGCTACCGCCTGAAAAGGCCTGACAGTTATTTTACTTTGTACCATGAATTGTCCTATCAGCGATATATACTTGACAACTGGAAATATTTCATCTTCCAGAATGGTACTTCCAATACCCTGGCATTCAAAACTGTTTTTGGCAGGAATTCGGTGGATAACCCACTCTATTCACGCCGTGGATCCAATTTTTCCCTTTCCGTGGCACTGACACCTCCTTATTCTCTAATCACGGGGAAAGATTACAGCAATGTTGATATGTTACCCGAAGAACGCTATAAAATGGTCGAGTACCATAAATGGGGATTTAAAGCGGATGTTTACACACCATTACAATCCCGGCAGGATGCAAAACTGGTTCTCAGGACAAAATTCGAAACAGGTATCCTAGGTTATTACAATAAATTCCTTCGTTCACCGTTCGAATCCTACAAGCTTGGTGGTGACGGTATGTCAGGGTACAGTTCCTATGGCAGTGAATACATCGGACTGCGTGGTTATGAAAACAATTCACTTACTCCGCCACAGGGTGGTAACATCTACGAAAAGATCACATTTGAGTTAAGATACCCCATTACCTTATCGCAGTCGGCCACCATTTACGCACTTGGATTCCTTGAGGCAGGTAACTCATGGTATGACTTGTCTGATTATAATCCATTCAGCATCAAGCGTTCTGCGGGTCTTGGTGTCAGGATCTTCCTTCCAATGTTTGGCTTGATGGGATTTGACTGGGGATATGGTTTCGATGATGGTTACACCCGGAATACAGGCGGAAGTCAGTTCCACTTTATCATGGGACAGCAGTTCTAAAATTTGGTCTGAATTTTGTAGTGAATTCCTTGTTGAAAAGTAATAATTCAAGTGATAAATGCTGACCGGCAAGCGCCACGAAATGCAAACATCCGCCAAGCGGTAACCGGCAGGCTTCATCACTCAAAAACTTAATGGTTATGAAAAAATTATATTTTTTGGGAATTCTGCTTCTGGTCAGTCTCACCTCGGCTTTTGCACAGAAATATGCCTACGTTGATACCGACTACATCTTAGGTAAAATGCCTTCCTACGTTGCTGCGCAGGAGCAGATTGACAAAATTTCCCAAAAATACCAGAAGGAGCTAGAGACCCTTCACGCAGAGCTCGACCAGATCTACAAGGATTTCCAGGGGGAAGTAGTTTTACTTTCGCAGGATATGAAGAGAAAGCGCGAAGAGCAGATTGTCAACAAGGAAAAGGAATACAAGAAACTGCAACGCCAGTATTTTGGTCCGGAAGGGGATCTTGCCAAGAAACGTGAGGCGCTTGTTAAGCCGATACAGGACGATGTTTTTAATGCTGTTCAGACCATTGCTGAACAAGGAGCATATTCCATCGTTTTTGACAAAGCTGGAGGAATGACCATGATTTACACAAATCCTAAATACGACTTGAGTGATATGGTGTTACAAAAGCTTGGATATAAAAATTAATATTATAAATTTGCCGCATAAAAATTAATTCAAATTGATCATGAGACATTTCTTAAGTGTAATAACGTTATCTCTTCTTCTTTTTGTCGGAGCATCTGCTTCCGCACAAACTTTAAAATTTGGTCATATTGATTTTCAGGGACTGGTTCAATCCATGCCGGAACGTGATGTAGCTCAGAAGGCAATGGCAAAAATGCAGGCTGACCTTGAGTCTCAGCTGAGTGTCATGCAAAAGGAATACCAGACAAAAGGACAGGAGTATGTTGCCCTGGTAAAGCAATCCACCATTACAGATGCTATCCGCCAGGCCAAAGAGGCTGATATCCAAAGCTTACAGGAAAGGATTACTACTTTCCAGCAACAGGCTCAGGAAAATCTTCAGAAGGAAGAGAGCAAGCAGTTTCAGCCAATTGTCGAGAAAGCACGCAAAGCTATCGGTGACGTTGCCAAGGAGCAGGGGATGTTGTATGTATTCGAAGTTAGCCAGGTTATTTATTACAATACCGCCCAGTCTGTGGATATGATGCCACTCGTAAAAACAAAGCTCGGATTGAAATAGTAGTCCTATTCCAAGATATTATTGAAGCTGCCTCATCCTGCGATGAGGCAGCTTTTTTTTGATTTGGACCGGGCTGCCCGGCCGGATGGCATTGTAACAAATGCTGCATTACGTTGCTGTGCAGTTGTAATTTTGAGAGTTGCCGGGAATATCGGCTTGAATACATCATTTTCAGCCTGATTTTTGATGGGACACCTGATGAAATTTTTGTAGTTTCGAATAAAAATATTATTCCATGCCAGAGCAATACCAGCCAATAGGTGTTTTTGATTCAGGGTACGGCGGTCTCACCGTATACAGGGAACTGCTGAAGCAGCTACCCGGATACGACTTTATTTACCTGGGCGACAATGCCAGGAATCCCTACGGTACGCGATCTTTCGAGGTGGTTTTTGAATATACCCTGGAGGCGGTGAACCATCTTTTTGAACGTGGCTGCCGGCTTGTCATCCTGGCCTGCAATACCGCCTCGGCCAAGGCGCTCAGAAATATCCAGCAGAATGAACTGCCACAGACTTACCCCGACAGGCGGGTTTTGGGAGTCATCAGGCCCAGTGTGGAGATGATCCCTGAAATGACCAGAACCGGCCATGTCGGTGTGCTGGGAACCACCGGAACAGTTCTTTCCGAATCCTACCCGATGGAGATCGCCAAAATCTCCCCTGGCAGCCCCATATCCGTCGTTCAGGAGGCGTGTCCGATGTGGGTGCCCATCGTAGAGAATAACCTCATGGAAAGCCCGGGAGCGGCCTTTTTTGTAGCAGAGAATATTTCTGCACTTTTTGCCAAGGACCCGCTCATAGATACCATCATCCTGGGATGCACCCATTACCCCCTGCTGGCAGATGTTATCCGGAAGTACATTCCCAACGGGGTTCAACTTTTGTTCCAGGGACACATTGTAGCAGCAAAGCTGGAGGACTACCTGCATCGTCACCCTGAAATTGACAAGGAATGCACCAAAAATGGACGGCGCGAATATTTTACAACCGAATCACCTGCCAATTTCGACCAGCTCGCCAAATTGTTCCTGGGTGAGGAGGTAAGGTCGCGGCATGTTAAGCTGGGGTGAAGGAGAATGTGCAAATGTGCAAATGTGCAAATGTGCAAGTATGCTAGTGTGCAAATTTGCACATTTGAAGTCATTTGGCTGAAGATTTGGATGTAAAAATGATTTTTGCCAGAATTTTTTTTAGTTCGTTCAATTCTGTTAAAAGATATTCATCTACCTGCATGTTTTGAGAATTTAAACATATCAGAAGCCAATATTCAGTCTCTTCTGCTTCTTTATAGGCAATTTTAATTTTGTGAATGAAATCTGCTCTGGATTCTGCACCCTGTGCCTCCCGAATGTTTGCCCCGATGGAAGTTCCCGATCTGAGCAATTGCCTGCTAATGATAAATTTTCTCTCTACTTCCAGTAATTCGCAGGCAATAACAATTTTCAATGCAAACCTGAAGGATTTTTCCACAATAATATTTTTGCCATTATAAATCATTGTCTTCAAGTTAACCCAAAAATCTCACATTCCCAAATTCCTCATTTGCACATTTGCAGACTGGCACACTTGCACATTAGTAATTCATCACCTTCTCCATCATCTTCTCATTTTCTTCCAAAACTTCGAGGTAGCGGAGCTGTGACAGGG
>CAZDLO010000125.1:0-9914 GCA_964506325.1 uncultured Tangfeifania sp. | reverse complement strand
TTTGGAAGGCTCGCGGCTGCATATATTGTTTGTATTTTCAACCCTTAATTCGCATAATTCATAACTCATAATTCATAACTCATAACTCATAACTCCTAATTCATAACTCCTAATTCCTAATTCATAACTCATAACTCCTAACTCTTGCATTACACTTTCGCCAAAATTCCTATCTTTGGAAAAGCACTGACTGTTAACACTACCATTCATCCAAATCATTCAATAACTATGCATTCTTTTTTCTCTGCCGCCAAACGTATGGTCATGAATCTGACAGCTTACGGGATCATTATTCTGTATTCATCAACTTTCGTTGTTTCAGCTCAAAATCCTGCTGGTCAGCGTGATGGAAAGCTCCTGCGCAGTGAGCTGTGGCAGCCTTTCGATGCCGCTACTGCCAAGGGTGATTTTTTCGTTTCCCCCGTTGGAAATGACAGCTGGTCGGGTACCCTTGCCGAACCCAACGGCTCCAAAACAGATGGCCCGTTTGCCTCCATTGCCAGGGCCAAGATGGCAGTCCGCGAACTCAAGTCTAAAGTATACCAGCCGAAGGGAAAGGCGATTGATGCCCGGTATGTCGGGACCTACCACGAATTCGGCAAGGGAAAGGATATTGTGGTTTTTATACGTGAGGGCTATTATACCCTTGCCGAACCTTTGATTTTCACCCCAGCTGACGGAGGCGAGCGGGTCGAAACCAACCTTCCTTCCGGGGCTTTTGAATGGCATCACCTGCGCGACAACTATGTGACCTACGCCGCCTATCCTGGTGAGAAGCCTGTCATCTCCGGTGCTGCACCAGTCAAAGGCTGGGTAAAGGAGGGGAATGTGTGGGTGGCTCCCTGGAAAGGCGACACCGTAATGACCCTGATAGCAAACGGAAAGAAACAGGTACTGGCGAGAATTCCCAACCAGGGTTATTTCACCCTGAGGCAAACCCCGGGTTCCACCTCCGAAATACCCTATAAGCCGGGTGATGTGAAGAACTGGAAGGATATGCAGGACAACAGGATCTGTATCCTGCTCCGCTGGCGTACTGCCTACAATTCCATAGAAAGGATAGATGAAAAAAAGAAAATTGCCTATCTCCGTGTACCTGAAAATGGTCCGGACGGCACCAACAACGGACTCCTGGTTGTTCCTCCGCGCTACTGGATCGAAAATATCAGGGAGCTCCTGGATGCTCCCGGCGAATGGTATTTTGACAAGAACAGCAAAACCATCAGTTACATCCCCATGGAAGGGAATGATGATCCGAACAAAATGGCGCTTGCTGTGCCTCAGACTGTCAACCTCCTGAAGGTGGTGGGTGACGAGGAAAAGCCGGTCCGCAACCTGCGGTTCTACGGACTGAGGTTTGAAGGTGCCAAGGAGAATTTCAGGAATTATCCCCATTATTACGATCCGACTCCGGGCTGCATTGCCATAACCTACCAGTTTGCCAGCGATTGTGAATTTGCCAAATCTGAACTCAGGGCCTGCGGAGGTGTGGGGATGAGTATCGGACTGGGATGCGTCAATACCCGCATTTTTGAAAATACTTTCGACGGGCTCGAGCAGGGCGCCCTCGGAGTAAGCAGTACCGGCGACATGAAAAACGGAAAGCTGATCCAGGTAACACGGGCAACCACCATCACCCGGAATATTTTTTCCGAATGCGGATATGGCGGCGGGATCACTCTGGGAGTGGGAGGGACCAACCACACCACCATCTCACGGAATTATTTCACCAGGTCGGGAAGGCCCTATACCATTGATTGCGGCGCGGGCGGACTGGAAGGCAACATCACCAGCGATTGCGTGGTTGAGTACAACCATTTTTTCGATGTGCAGAACGATGCGGATGATGCAGGCGTGATCGTGGTCACCGGAATGACCTATAATTCCAGCGTCCGTAACAATATCATCCACCGGGTACACCAGGGCTTTTTCAGCGACAATGTCGCATTCTGGTTCGACAACATGTCGAGCAACTGGTCCGTGACCAACAATATTTACTACGACATCGAACAGGGAGAAATGAAAACCTGCGGCACTTACCTTGTCGACAACAACTATTCGGACAATTTTATGATTCAGCCTCCGCTGAACGCTCCGGAGCAGATCATTGAGGGTGAACCTGAATTTGAATGTTCCAACCTGCGCGTCACACTGAACGGCAAACCTGTCAGCGGTGAGGTCAAAAGCGGTTCCCTTGTAAAAGTTTGGGCGGATGTGAAGAATTCGGGCAGTTCAGGTGTTGCCACCGTCAGCCTGTATGTAAACCGGAAAGTTGTCATGAGTAAGCCATTCCCTGTTATCAGGAACAACACCGCCACCGTTGAGTTCGACCTTCGGGTGAACAACCCCGGCAAGCAGGAGATCTCCATCGGGGAAACCTTGCCGGCTGTTGTGGCTGTGGCAGGGGAGAAGCCTGCCATGCTGTTTGACGACATCAAACTGACTGAAGCGAGAATTCTCGAAGGAGACAGTGTGACTGTCACCGCCAAGGCTACCAACCTGCTTAGTCAGGCGGTCAGTAAAAAGGCCGGACTTATACTGGATGGACTGGAGATCAAAAGCAGTCCGCTGAACCTGAAAGCCGGCGAGTCTGTAAATGTATCCTTCCGTATTGCCCCCACAGCAGGAGACCATCCCGTCAGGATTGAAAACAGTGATGAACTGACTCTTAAGGTACTGAAATCGAAAAATCTTGACTTGCGCAAGGAAAAACTCTATACCTATATCTCTCCCAAGGCAAAACCTGCCGTAATCACCTTCGACCAGGAAAAGAACAGCTATACTGTCAAGGCGAGCGGCTGGGATTTCTACCATGCTGAAGATGCCTATGGCACCGTGTACCTCAAACAGCTGGCCGGTGATTTTGTTGCCACAGTTAAAATTGCCTCTTTCGGGAACAGGACCAGTGAGTGGTACCGTTCAGGGCTGTTCGTCCGGAACGACATCAGCAAAAGCTTTGACGTGGACAGGGGCAGCAAGGGTTCTGTGCTGATGTTCAGCACACCGGGCCGCGCGGGCATCGAATACGATGAATTCGGAAACGGTTGCATGCACAGGGCATCCAGTGAAAACCTGCCGGAAAATTCACCGACACCCATATGGATAAGGCTTGAGCGCCATGGCGACAAATTTGCCGGGTACGTCAGCCTGGACGGAAAAAAATGGATCATCCAGCGCAAAACCAACGATATCCCGGGTATCAATAAGGCCATTGACCTCGGACTCGCTGCCGGTGCTCCCGATCAGAAGCAATATACAGTAAACTTTGAAGAGTGGAGTATAAGGGTCGAAGACCCCGCAGGAACTGGCAGGTAGTTATTATTTTTAGAATCATTCTAAATAATAAATTATTGAAGAACACCGGCAAGCTTGTTGTAAGCTGCCGGTGTTTTTTTGCCCGTGAATGTCGCTGGTGCGGATTTGCCATCTGAGCCCTTCCAATCACACCCAACTCGTGCTGGCGCGGATTAGTAATCTGGGCCCAACCATTTATGCCAACAGGATTGCCGCTATAAATCATCGACCTGAATGCCGCTGGCGCGGATTTTGCCATCCGTGCCCATGCTTTGTCATGTCGCGCACAAATCAGATTTTTTCTGAACCGCAATAGATATAAAGCAAAGACCTTTAGGGTTATGGAACTTATATTCCCTCAAATAACGGATGATCTGCGACCCGTACAAAAATTGTCCGGACCACAAATCATCCCACACTCAGGTCAGGTTACAATGGATTTATTTTTCTTCGAAATATTTGTTGGCAAGCTCTTCCTTGCTCGCTCCTTTGGATAGCTTATCCATAAAGTTCATCCTTGCATTATTCTCTTTTTCGAACACGGACTTTGTTCCTTCATGGGTCTGTTCGAAGGCGATGTAATTGCTGACCGAGATTTGTGAGGCAGCTTTCTCCACGTCGATGTTGGCGCCGATAAAGGTGAATGTCCATCCCAGGATTTTTAATTCGTTGATCATGTTGTTGATCATCTTTTGGGAAAACTCTGTGGAAGCGTTTTCTTCACCGTCGGTGAGGATGGTGACGAGTACATGGTGCTCTTCGTCCTGGTTGATTTTATAACGCAGCCTGGTGAGCGATTCACCCAGGGCATCGTAAAGCGGAGTCCCGTAATTGGGGTTGAAGGTTTTGGTGGTCAGTTGTGCGGCCTTGTCCACCGGGACACAGTCTGTGATCGTCCGTGTTCCTTCGGTGTTGAACGTCACAAGGGTTACCCGGTGGGATTGCTCAGGGTATTTGGCCTGGGCCGCAGCGATGACCTGCAGGGTTTCGTTGCAGCCGTTGATAGTCTGCTGTTTGATAACACCCATGGATCCGCTTTCATCGACCACGAGCAGGTTGTAAATTTTTGTCTGTTTCATAATAAAAAATTTTAAGATTGGTTTAAGTTGATGCGTTCTGCTAACAGTTACTTTTTAGGTTTTTTGGTTTGTTTTTTCACCAGTTCTTCTTCAAGGTCGAAACGTTGAAGGTTAAAGGATTCCCTGATCTCCGAATCATAGAAAATGCGGTCTAAGGAGTACAGCATCGAGGGTTTGTGAGGGGTCTCCCTGACCTTATCAGTGGTAGGTTCGATATAATTGTAGGAGGTCACCTTCTTGTAGAAGTTGCGCCGGTCGATCTCTTTCTGTGTGACAAGGGAGTGCAGCGCATACAGTTGTGAGATGGAGAATTTGTCTTCAAATAGCTCGAGTCCGACATTGCCTGCCCTAAAATTGCGCTGAAGCTGGGAAAAAGCAGCCTTTAAAATCTGCTCATGGTCAAAAACCAGCGGGGGGTAGTCATCCAGGCTAAACCATTGGGCACTGGCAGCATCATCACCGCCGATCACGTTGTGGTCCGACGGTTTGACAAGGGCATAGAACGCCACGGTGATGACCCTTTCCCTGGGATCCCTGTCGACCTCGCTGAAAACAGCCAGCTGACTCATGTATACTCCCTTAACATTGGTCTCTTCCTGCAACTCACGCATGGCTGCCTTTTCTACCGTTTCATCCATCCTGACAAACCCGCCGGGCAGTGCCCAGCTACCCTTGAAAGGTTCGACACCCCTCTCGATCAAAAGGATCCTCAATGATTTTCCATCGAAACCGAAGATCACGCAGTCGACTGTTACCGCCGGATGGGGATATTCGTAGGTGAATTTTCTGATCTTTTCCATACTGCCTAAGTGTAATTTTGACACAAAGGTAGTGATATAAAATTAACATCCAAATTTATTGTGTAAAAAATACACAAAGAATGGAATTATTTTTGGTTACCTGGAAAGGGTAGCAGATAGCGGTACTTTGCAGCGGCATTTTCCCGGAATATTACGTTTCAGTCCCGGTCAAAGAGGGAACCAGGTGCAAAATTGAAGGCAGCAGGGAATAAAACCACTCCGGGCAGCATCTGAAAACCCATGGTTTGTGCCGTTGTCCGCGCCGCCGGCCTATTTTCATGAATCAGCAGGTACGTTCCCCGTCAATATCCCTGAAATCGATTTCCCGGGTTTCATGGCCTGACAAGGTTACAATGGCTCCAAGAGCCGAACCTGTCGGAGTCACCTCCAGGATTTTTATTTCCCGTACCGGCGATAATTCCTCTTCAGTCCATTCGGTGTCATCGGTCTTGTGGAGCATGACGGTAACCATCAGTTCCATGGCCGGATTTTTGGCCAGCCGCTTCTTGCGGGCATAAATAATGGTGCTCTCACCGGCTTCAGCATTGCGGTTTTGGTGCACAAGGCTTTCCAGGCTATCCCATCCGGCATAAGCAATCAGGGCGACGCTTCTTCCGGGAATGGTTGCGGTGATAACCATTTTTGTTTCATCTCCTGATCGTTTCACCACTGCCTTTGCTCCGTTGAGATGCGGGAGCCCGAAATGGCCGAGGGTCAGCTCATGTTCGAAGGCAAGGCGTGTCCGGTCGACGCGGATAACCCCTCCCGGAATGGTGATCTCCGCCAGGTCGATGATATAGCCAACCCCGTTGTTCGGCGGTTTTCGCAGGATGGCCTGGCGGTACAGGACATCCTGGCGTACCCCGTTGTAAAGCATGCTCTGCGAGGTGGTAAAGCTGCGGTTCTTATCTGAATCGTTGGTGACAGTCAGTCCGGTAAGATAGAAATTCACATCATCTCCCCTTACATCCCTGGGATCGAGGCTTCTGAAACTGTATTCCATGGCGGTCCCCCCCTGCGGATTGTGGTCTTCCCACGGGAAATGGGTATTGTAAACCAGTTTCGAATAGTTCGGGTCATCATAGTAAACCTTGCCGGGTATTATTTCTGAGGTCCCGGTTTTGCCGTGGTTGACAAGCACCAATCCGGGGTTTTCAAGAACAATTTTGCGGGATCCTTGGCCGAGTTCCTTCCATATTCCCTCGTTTTCGGTGGCGGTCCAGAAAGGTGAATCATCCGGCAGTGCCAGGCAGATAAACGGCAGAAACATCAGGAAAGGACTGCCGGCGCAACTGTAGTTCTGCACCATGTACTCCTTTTGTCCGTAAAAGCCCAGGCTTGGAATGTCGTTGCAGTAAAATTCCTCACGCGTAACGAACTGCAGCAGGGAGCCCGAACACAGTCGCCTGGCCCAGCCTGCATCCAAAGCCGGTTTCTCCTTCAGCATGAAGGCAACAGGAAAAGCACCGGAAACCCAGGTCCGGTAGCAAATGCTTCGCGACCACATGTTGATGGACCCATCCCTTCCGAAGAATCCGGTGATGGATTCCATCAGCTTCATGGCCGAATTCTCAATGATTTCGGCTATCTCCGGGTAATATTCATCCCCGAAGGCCCTGTTCCAGATTGTCGTATAGACGATGAACAGACTGATCGAATAGTAATTGTAGGTCTGTTCAAGGTACCAGCCATTGCCCGAATGGTACGACACCACCCAAAGCAGGTGGCTTTTGAGCAGCTCATCGTCAATGCTGTAGCCATGCTTCTTCAGGAAGGACAAGGCAACGATGTTGAATATCCGCCAGTTGTTCTGCGTAGTACGGTGATGTGCCCATTTTGAGATGGTCCTCACCATCTCATCTTTCTGCTCTTCCGAATATACCGGCCATATGGTGTCCGGCATCAGCAGCAGTGTTTTAAACAATCCCCCGAATTCACAGGTGAACTGGTAGTTCGAATCCGGCAATTCTTCCGGCAATGGCAATGAGTTGGCGTTTCCCGGGGTGAAAGCATTGTAAAACTGCCTGCTGTAATAATCCCTCAGGTTAATGTCGTTGATCCTGGTCTCAGGATCGAGGTGGATGAGTGGTCCGGCAAGGGTGAAAGTTCTCTCCAGGGCTTCAAAATCTGCTGCACGGTAACGCCATTCCGGGGAACCGGGCTGGGGATAGCTCTTTCCCGGCACAATGGGGAACGTCATGGGGGTTTCCGGGGAGCCGATATGTGTAAATGCCCTTTCCAGCAGGTATCTGGCAAGCTCAATGTAATGCTTTTTTGCCATCCCTGTAAACGGACTAAGGTTGTGATCAGGATTCAGGACCTCAAATGCTTTCTTCATTTTTGTTGCAAATTGTTTTTGTAGGGAAATCCCAGGGGTAAACTATTCCTGCCAGACTTTGAGCTTCAATTCTCCCTTCTCCGGGTGTTCGAAAGGCCCGGCAGCCGGATTGGCAGCAGATCGCTTTGCACCCAGATAATCTGTGTCAATGGTCAATACGCTGCCATCCGGGTTGTCAAAGGGTGCTTTGGGTATTTTGGCATTCCCCAGAATTCCGGAGGTTATCAGCCTGACTCCATGGGTATAAAATTCGGGGCTCAATTTCATTAGAAGGAAGCAATTTCCTCCCTCCTCCACCAGTTTTATTCCAGGATCAAAGGAAGGTAGATCAATATAGTTAAGGTCATAAACGGATGGCTTAGCTTCGTTGTAATAAATGTTGCCACTCATCCATACCGGCAGTTTAGCCCCGTTGTAGCCCTCCAGTCCGAACTTGTATTTACTCTCCTCGGCGGGTTTGCCTCTTCCAATGAAGACATTGTTGTAATACCTGTCGTCGCCCGACTGGATGGTCATTAGGGCCCCGATGTCTGTGGAATGGGGCAAAAAGTAGGGTGTGAACCTGCCTGATTCGGGCCAGGTGTATACGGCACCCGCCACCAGGTTGTGCAGGTAGGCTCCGCCTTGAGACTGGGTCCGGATGGCTATGTCTGACAGCAGGATATTGTTGTCGACAACGAAGGGACCATGGTTGACCTCCAGGAATATATCTTCCATGCTGTTGCCATAGAACAGGTTCGACGACACGCGTGTCCCCTGGGTCATCCAGTCGAGCCAGAGCCCTCTCCCCGCATGATGAATCCTGTTATTCCTGATTTGCGTGTCGACGGCGGCATGGAATTTTATCCCGCCAATTTCTGCTCCCGAAAACTGTCTTTTCGTCCAGATGTTGTAAATGTGATTGTTTTCGATGATGCAGAAGGCTCCCCCCATGCTGCCGCAGATCCCTGTTTGCTCGCAGTTGAAAATGGTATTGTTCCTTACGATGTGGGAACCAATATTTTCCTTGTTCCAGCCATTGCGGAGTACCCGGAACAAAACTTCGATGTAATGAATATTGCCGTCGCGGTTGATGTTCTCCTTGTCGGCAGTCCAGACATTGTGCCCGGTGCCGCTTTCTTTCCCCAGGGTGATGCCGGAACATTTTGAATCACTGATCACATTGTTCTCGATGATCCAGCCCTTGTTCCAGTGTGTGGCAATCATACCTACCTGTCCGGCAGTTGGTGCACCCCACTGGGTGGCTGCCTGGCTGAAACGGAATCCATCGATCGTCAGGTAATTGATGCCTGGTTTTTCGGGATAGAAACAGGTTTTGCGCGTGCTGATCTCGACCAGCTCGCTGTTCGGGTCGAACTGGTGAAAATTGGCACGGATGGTGGTATTGGCAGCATCCACAGAGCAATACCACGTATAAGTCGATCCTTCCGTGTCCTGGATTTTGGTGTCCGGTTCAGGATGAATCATTTTTTCGGGCGTTTCTTTCTCGAACAATGACTTTCCGTTCAGGAATACCTCGCCGGTATGGTGAATCCGGCCCCGGGAAGTGAACCAGTCGCCATGGATCGAGTCGAGGTACGGGTTGTAATCACCAAAGAAGGTGTTGGGGATAACTACCTTCCAGGTGCCGTCCTTTTCCTTTGCCCATCCTTTGATGATTTCGGATCCCCTGATTTCGGCCTTTTCCCCTTGTGCCGACTTGTAAACTATCCTGGTCGAATTATTTATTCCGCCCCTTGGCGGATTGATCCTTTCGCGGTAGATCCCTTCGTGGACTACAATGTGATCGCCCGGAACAGCCATTTGGGCAGCAAAATTAATGGTACGGAAAGGTTTTGATATTGTACCGGCATCCCGGTCACTTCCCTTCACCGAAACATGATATTCCCTGGCCAAGCCCCGGGCAGCGGTTATCATAAGCACGACAGTCAGGAGGAACCTAAATTTTGTCATTTCTTCAGGAATTAATATTAATGCTACAAATCATTGTCAATAAACCGTTTGGTTTACTTTTCAAAACTTTTGGAGGTATTCGGGCGGATCGATTTAAAGTTAAATTTTTTATTTTTTAAAATGGTGACAAGTTCAAATTCATATCACAAATCAATTCAGTAAAATGCATTGGGTTGTTGGTGCCAGTTTGGCTGACAAACTGCCTGCCACTGCATTGAATATTTATTCATTCTTGATTTTGCAAGGATATTCCCGGGAGGCATAATTATTACTGATTGTAATTGGTATTGCTGTTGCAATTCGGGATGGCCCTTGATTTGGCTTTGCAGTTGCAGAGTGCGGGCACCCCCTGCCGGAGGTGCGGGTTTTGGTTTAAATTCCAGGTGTTTTCACAATTGTCCAGCCAATTTCCAATCTTGATCCTGGCACACAGGATGAATACAAAAAACT
>CAZDLO010000124.1:0-9937 GCA_964506325.1 uncultured Tangfeifania sp. | reverse complement strand
AATGCTGTTCCAACCAATGAACAGGCAAAATTTGAAGCCGAAAAGAAAAAATCTGATGACGAATTTGCTAAGGCTGTTCCTTATCTGGAGAAGGCTGTAGAATACAATCCTAAAGATGACTATATTAAAGACCAGCTTAAGAATTTGTACTATCGTTTAAAAATGATGGATAAATTCGAAAAGATGAATAAATAGTAAACAGGAAAGGAGCCGAAAATTGCTCCTTTTCCTCCCCTTATTCTATTTAACATAATATTAATTATAAGACAAATTATGTGGTTGTATTTGAATGCAGGTCTGGCTTCAAAAACAACCACAAAAGCACTATAGTACCGGAGTATTGAAAGTAATACAAGGAGAGAAAAGATAAACTAAATCACCCGGAATGTATAATCAGAATAATCAGTTACAATCGGATCATATTGCTGATGAAACAAAGAAGATGAAATAATGAAATCTGCAGTGGACCTGTTGGACGCTGTCGGAATATTATACATCACGGCAATTCGTAGCAAAGCCTTTACATCAACATCATGTGGCTGTGGTTGCATTGGATCCCAAAAGAAAAACAGCAAATCAATATTCCCTTCACAAATCATGGATCCCAATTGCTGATCGCCACCTAACGGACCGGATTTTAACCTGAGTACTTCCGGCGGTACTGCATCGTTTTCCTTGCATTTCAAACGCAAAGTTTCATCAACAAGTTTTCCGGTTGTGCCTGTGCAAATTATACTGTGTTGAGCAAGTTCCTTCCAGTTGTAATTTACCCATTCAACCATATCCTGTTTCTTATTGTCGTGCGCGACAATAGCTATTTTCTTTTTTGATTTCATTCTTGATTTCATTTATAATATTTTATTGATTGTAACATAATAATGTAGGATCCATTTAATTGATCCATGAAGAAATATTCAGTTAGGTGATTTTTGACCCCGGGGATTTACCGTTAAATAGTAACGTGCTATAATTGGGACGGATTTTAAATTATCCAAATTTAAAAAAAATAAAGTACTTGAAATTTAAGCTATCATTAAATAATTGATATATAATAGTTTACAAAACTATTTAGAAATAGTCAATTATATAGCTTCGTATCACCTGGAAATAATCCTTTCTGTAACTGAAGTATTCCTTATTGATTACGATATTGTCGTACTTATCCAGTTCATTTGTTTTAATGATTGATTCAACCAAATCCGTATAGTCGGGCGTTTCATGGTAACTCTTCATTAACTTTACCAGGGATGCCGTTGAACCCCTCTCCCATCTCATTTTTCTGAATTTTTCATAGGAGGCCAACTTGGCTGTAAAATGATAATAGTGTTCAACTGCCTGACATACATCACTATAGCTTCTTACATACACCTCTGATTGATCTGTATTTGTGAATTTTCTGCGTTGCTCGTCAGCAGAAAATGACATAATACCAAATGGATTATTGGCTTTGGAAAATACGCTGGATGTACCCCATCCGGATTCCAGGATGGCCTGCGCCAATACGAGGCTCACAGGATGAGGATAAAGCCTGACTTTTAGGTCTTTAATTGAATTGGCATCATATAATTGCATCATTTCCTTGAAAAACAACAGATCTTCAGCCCTGATGGCTTTTTTGTTAATCATTCTGTTCTCAATGAAATCAATGCGCTGGAGCAGACTGAACAGACGATCTCTCTCGATAACAATTGAAGGAAGCATATAATTAATAAACAACTGACGACGTAGCTCTTCCGGAATGGTATCAAAATCAATAGTGCCTTTGTATTTTACCGGGAGTAAATTGGTATAATCCTGAATTATGATTGATTTTGTCTCCTTAATCGGGATTTCATCATAATTAATTCGATATGCCGGATACAAGTAATCGTAGGAAGAATGCTCGTTTACGAGAACATAGGCAATTCCTACCAAAATAATTAAAACGATTACTTTAATCAGTTTAATCATGAATTCTGATAATTCTTTACGCTTTAAAGAACAAAGGTAAAAAATATGAAGATACAAAGGCATCAAATGAAAATGATGACAAGGGTTGTTGACCAAAACCCTTGTCATCATTTGCGATTTGCCAGAAATGTCAATGATAAACTATATATTCTGAGCTGAAAATTTCGATATGCTTATCCCTCTACTTGTCCAGTAGTAATTTAAAATCTCAGTTAAACTCCATTTCCAATTGGCTAATCCATTTCTGAATCCTTTCGTCAGTCAATTTTGACTGATGCTCCTGATCAAGCAATAATCCACACAAAATACTATTTTTTAAGGCTTTGGAGGATTCAAAGGTGTATCCCTCCGGAGATGTATGCCCTACTATTTGAGCACCTCTTGCTTCAAGAAAATCTCCAAGAATCCCCACTGCATCACAAAAATTCTCGGGATAATTTTTCTGATCTCCCAATCCAAAAAGCGCAAATTTCTTTCCTGAAAAATTTTTGCCTTCCAATGCCGGCAGAATTTCATCCCAATAGTTGGGTAATTCTCCATCAAACCAGGTGGGAACACTCAGTACATAATATTCATACAAAAGAAATTCATCACCATGGCAACTTTCAACGTTCAGTTGCTCAATAGAAAATTGCTTGAAACTCTCAGCAATCTTGGTTGCAATTTTTGCTGATTTATTTGAATTAAAACTATATACGATGGCTATTTTCTTCATAAATACTCAATCAATATTTTAACAACTTTATTGCTGCATCAAGAATTTTTTTCTCATCAGGTAGTATGGCAGCTTCAAGAATCCTGTTAAATCCAACAGGTGTAAAGGCTGAACCAACTCTGCGAATGGGGGCATCGAGAAATTCAAATGCTTCTTCGCTGATTATAGATGCCAATTCACCACCAAAACCACCAAATACCTTGTCCTCATGAACAATTAATACCTTTCCGGTTTTTTTGACAGAATTGACAATACTCTCCTTGTCAAGTGGAATTAGCGATCTTAAATCTATAACTTCAACATCAAAACCTTCATTTGCAAGTTTCTCTGCTGCCTGTAATGACAAATGTGTAGTATTTCCATAAGTGACAATGGTCAAATCTTTCCCTGGCCTGCGAATCCTGGCCTTTCCGAAAGGTACTTCAAAATCATCAGGTACTAACGCTGATGCTGAAGGTGAATTGTACAATGCCTTGGGTTCCAGAAATAAAGTTGGACCTTCTGAACGTAAAGATGTTCTGAGTAATCCGGCTGCATCGTCAGCAAAGGAGGGATATACTATTCTTACACCAGGAAAACAAACCAGTGACCCTTCTATGGTTTGTGAATGATAAAGGCCTCCACCAATATAACCTCCGGAAGCCAGGCGAATAGTGACGTTTGGTGCAAATTGACCGTTTGTTCGCCAGTATTCATGCGTCATTTCCACAAATTGCTCCATGGCTGGCCAAAAGTAATCTGCAAATTCGGCCCCTTCAACAACGATACGAATCTTCTTATTGTACCTCGACATGCCATTGGCAGTGCCGGTAATAAAGTCCTCTGCGATTGGACCATTGAAGACACGCTGCTTGCCAAATTCTTTTTGCAGTCCCTTTGATACATTGAAAATCCCTCCCTTTTCCTTATTGGCAATATCCTGTCCCCAAATAAAAGTATCCGGATTCAATGTAAATTCAGTTTTCAGGGTTTCATTGATTGCTTCAATCAGTTTTTTCCTGGTACCCTTATCTTCATTGATTTGAATTCCATCAGGATATTTATTTGATATATAAGAATTTGCATATACATGGTCGTATATACCTTCGGGATCAGGATCTGGTGAATGCAATGCAAATTGATGAGCCAGTTTAACTTCCTCCTTTGCTTTTTCATCGATCAGATTGAGCTCTTCTGGAGTAAATCTTTCATACCTCAATAACAATCGTCTGAATTTGGTCAAAGGATCATATTCACGAACATAATTCAATTCCACCTCGTTGCGGTATAAATCATGCCGGTCAGAATTGGAGTGAGAATGAATTCGGATACAATTAGCTTGAACAATGCAGGGCATTTGATTCTCGGTGACCCATTTTTTGGCCTCCACCATTGCATTCATTGAATCAAACACATCCTTTCCATTACAATGTATTACTCTTAAATTCTTGAATCCCATAAAATTATTGGCAACTTTACGGTTAGCCGTCTGATCCTTCTTTGGTACAGAAATACCATACCCATTGTCTTGAAAAACAAAAATTACCGGCAATTGTTCAGTCGAAGCACCGTTTATTGCCTCGTATACATATCCTTCGCTAACTGAAGACTCCCCCTGGGAACTAATTGAGACGCCTTCCCCCTTGTAATATTTAATTGCCCTGCCAACCCCTGCAGCATGAAGAGTGTGATTTCCGGTGCTGGATGATACATTGTGAATATTCCAGGCAGGTTTTCCAAAATGGTTGGACATATGTCTGCCACCAGAGTTGACATCATTTGCTTTCGATATTCCGTTAAGAATTATTTCTTCTGCAGTAAGACCCGCAGACAAGTTGGTTAGCAAATCCCTGTAATAAGGGAACAAATGATCATTGTTCTTGTCAAATATCTGTCCTATTGCCAGCTGAATTCCATCATGACCAGCATAGGGAGCATGATAAGACCAACCTATTGCCTGCTTGAGATAATTTGGTGCTTTCTCATCCAGCATCCTGCCTAAAACCATCAGGTGGTACCAATTCTGCAAAGAAGATTTTTCAGTTTGTAAAATTGAGAATTTTTTGGGAACAGGAAGTTCGTGTAAATTGTTCATAGATAGAAAAATAGCGTATTTCAATTAAATAGTTCGTTTTGGATCAAAGGCTTCAATCAGGTCTGCAATACGTCGCAGAAACTTTCCTCCAAGCATACCGTCTACAACCCGGTGATCGTAAGAAAGTGAAAGAAAGACTTTATGCCTCACAACTATGGCATCTCCAGTAATGGTTTCGATAACTGCAGGCTTTTTCTCAATTGTTCCAATAGCAAGGATGGCTACCTGTGGTTGATTAATAATGGGTGTTCCCATTGAATTGCCGAAGGAACCAAAATTGGTAATTGTAAAAGTGCCTCCCTGGAGATGATCGGGATTAAGTTTTTCATTTCTTCCTGCTTCAGCAAAAAAATTGATTTCTTTGGTCAACCCCAATAGATTTTTTTCATCAGCATCTCTGATTACGGGTACCATAAGATTGCCACTGTTGGTGGCTACGGCAATACCAACATTGATTTTTTTTCTTAAAATAATACGGTCTCCATCAACAGAACTGTTGATCATCCTGTATTCCGTAAGAGCTTTGGCAACAGCTTCAGTGAAAAATGGTAAAAAGGTAAGTTTCTCACCGTATTTTGCTTGAAAATCCTCTTTGTTCCGGTTACGCCAAATCACCATGTCAGTTGCATCTGCTTCAACGAATGACGTTACATGTGGTGCAACTTGCTTTGACATTACCATATGGTTGGCTATCAGCTTTCTAACCCGATCCATTTCAAGAATTGTATCTTCCCCGCCGATTGAGACAGATACCTTTGGTTTTGAAACTGATTCATGAACCGGCGTAGAACCGGCAACTAACGGAGCCTGCGAAGAATGGCTATTTTTAGCGGAAGACCTTTGTTCGATGTATCTGAGCAGATCGGATTTCTGTAAACGACCTCCAATTCCGCTTCCTTCAATATTTTCAAGTTCGGCAAGAGGTATGCCCTCTTTTTTTGCAATATTCTTTACAAGTGGAGAATAAAACCTGTTGGAGATCGGTTTATCAACTGCCTTGACAACTCCAGACTCATTTAAAACAACTTCGGGTTCTTGCTCAAGAAGCTTCTCTGTTTGAACTAATGGAGCAGTTTCATTACTGTTTCCATTCAGGTCAATAACCATGGCAACTTTACCGACTGCAAGCAGATCATCAACTTTACACGAAATTGACTTGATAATACCTGAAACAGGTGATGGAATTTCAGAATCTACTTTATCTGTTGCTACCTCAAAGAGAAGATCATCTTCCTGCACTATATCTCCAACTTTAACAAAAAGCTTTGTAACAGTTGCCTCCTGAATACTTTCACCCAACTTGGGAATTAAAATCTCAAAATCCGACATATTATTTTTTTTTGAAGAACTAATATCAAGAGCCGTTCTGAACGCTCTGCGGGTTCATATACGCAATATAAGTAACAAGGTATACAATACACACCTAAAAAGTTACTACAAAGAAAATCAGTTATTTGGGGAAGAAATCAAACAGGTCATAATCAGGCCATTTGTTGATTTTGAGTAAGGTTCTTGACATTACTCTATCCATTTCGATGGCCAGGTGGGGACCCTTATAGTTACTGGTGTTGGTTATCATTACCCAGGATATTCCGTTTGATTCTCTTTTAAGAAGTGCCGAAGACCCGGGAAGAGTTCCGGTACGCCACCATTCGCCATTTTCATTGGTGCTTCTCCATCCCAATGGATCTAATCCACCCTGATCCACCCTGGTCATTTCGCCAATGCTGCTTTTGCTGAGGATATCCCGGACTCCCGGATTACCATCAATAACAACCATTAGCTTCATTAAATCAACGGGTGATGAAATCCACCCACCTGCTGAGCCCAAAACTTTCATATTCGTACTCCCGTATACCTTAGGTACCATTCGTCCACTTCCATCATAAGCCTCAGTCGGCTGAGCATCATCTGGCTGATAATATCTGACCTCTTCAAGCATTTTTTCATTTTCAAAACTTCCTCCCAATTGCATGTCATTAATATGTGCAGGAATGAGGACATTTTCATTCACAAATTTTTCATATCCTGTTTTGGAGACAGTAGCAACGACCTCCCCAAGAATCATATATCCAAGGTTGGAATAGGCACTCGAAGTGCCAGGCTCGAAATGAAGTTTGCGTGAGGTAACAAACTTCAAAAATGAACTTATACCGACAGGCATAGGATCGCCGGTTTGCTCAGAGACTATTCTGGGGAGAAACGCCAAGTCCCCGTACCTTTGAGTCCATCCGCCAGAATGATTTAAAAGATTACGTATAGTAATGTTTGTCAGCCTGTTATCTCGAATATCCAGGTATTTAGGGTCATTCAGAATTCCATATTTACCAAACACTTTACTGTCCAGCGTAATTTTTCCACTCTCAACAAGTTTCATTACAGCAATTGCAGTTACAAGTTTGGAAACACTTGCAATTCGAAATAATTGTTCCGGAGATACAGGAATCTGTTTTTCAATGTCTGCGTAGCCGTATCCCTTGGCAAAAATTAATTTCTGATCTTTGACAATCGCAACCGCTAATCCCTTCAGATTGTTCTGATCCCTGAATTTCTGAAAACTTTTATCGAGAAAATCAGTATTTTCAGATTCAACTATCTTTCTAATTACCAAGTTATTGATTTTCCTGTTTGCAGGAAATGAAACCTTATTGTTGACGCTTGGGAATTGTAGTCCTGAGAAGGACGGAATAAAAAAAACAAGCAATAATACAAAAGTGAATTTCAAAAAATAACTTGTTATACCCATTTGATTGACATTTGTAATTCAAAGTTTAGCTAAATACAATACTTGCGAGTTACATTTGTAATCCACCAATTATATCTTTAATTGATTGAAAGTTATGCCGGTCCAGGTAATTGTTTATTTCCGAAATAATATGCTGAGTTGCCATTGGATCAATAAAATTCGCAGTACCAACCTGAATGGCCGTTGCCCCGGCAAGAAAAAATTCAATTGCATCAGTCCCATTCATAATGCCTCCCATCCCTACCACTGGAACTTTTACAGCTTTGGAAACCTCCCAAACCATTCGAAGGGCGATGGGTTTTATTGCCGGTCCTGACAATCCTCCTGTAACTGTTGATAATACAGGCTGCCTGGACTCAGCATTTATTGCCATTCCCAACAGAGTGTTAATCAGTGAAATGCTATCGGCTCCATTTCTTTCCACTACAGTCGCTATTTCTGAAATATTGGTAACATTAGGAGAAAGCTTAACCATTAAATGTTTTCCATAGGCTTTCCTGACTGAGCTGACAACTGCCTCTGCTGCCGGACAACTGGTACCGAAGGCCATCCCTCCCTCCTTTACATTGGGACAGGAAATGTTCAGTTCAATACCGGAAATATGATCAAGTTGGTCTAATTGTTCTGCACAAGAAATATAGTCACTGACAGTCGAACCTGAAACATTTACAAAGACATGAGTGTTGTATTTCAGGAGGCCGGGATAAATATTGTCAACAAAATATTTTACTCCGTTATTCTGTAATCCAACCGCATTAAGCATTCCGGATGGGGTTTCGGCCATTCTGGGGTATTTGTTTCCTTGACGGGCATGCAATGTTGTTCCTTTAACTACAAATCCTCCCAGGGAGCCCACATCAAAAAAATCATCAAATTCTGTCCCGTAACCGAAAGTTCCTGAAGCAGTTAGTACCGGATTCTTCAATTTCAGTCCGGCAATATCAATATTTAAATCTGCCATTTTAAATTTTTTATATCAAATACCGGACCATCTGTACAAACACAACGGTGACCACTGGTTGTTTCAGTTACACAGCATAAGCACACTCCGTACCCACATGCCATGGTATTTTCCAGTGATACTTCACACGAAATATTGTATCGCGCAGCCAATCTGGCCACGGCCTTCATCATTGGATCCGGTCCGCAGGTATATATCTTGTCAAATGTAGTAATGTCAGTTTTTAATAAGGAATGGTCAGTGACATAACCCCTGGTGCCCATGGTGCCGTCTTCTGTTGTTGTTTGTACATTCCCAAACCTTGAAAAAGTATCCAATTCTACTACGTCTGCAGCACTTCTTGCTCCAAGGATAATGTCAATCTGATGTCCTCCCTTTGACAAATTTTCTGCCAATATCATCAGGGCGGCAACTCCAACTCCTCCGCCAACGAGTAAAACTTTCGATTTTTTGTCTGGTGATTTAAAGCCATTGCCTAACGGGAAAATGACGCTCAAAAAATCTCCGGTTTCACAGTTTATTAAAGTATTGGTACCTTCTCCAATTCCCTTTATTAAAAATGAAATCGTATTTCTCTCATAATTTACCTGGTAAATTGACAATGGTCGTCTCAGAAAAACATTGGAAGATTTACTTACCAGAACGTTGGCAAACTGTCCCGGTTCAATACCTTCCAATGCAATGGCAGCCTTTAATTCAAGAACTGCCTGATTTTCGTTCACACGCCTATTAGCTATAACCTCCAGGTTTTGCACTGTTTTTTTCATCAGAAAATCTCAGAATTTGCTAGGTTGCAAACAGCTTTTCCCTAATAATGCATCAGAATCAGGCCGTAAAACAATCCGTTGAATGAAGTGCAAATATAGGCAAAATGGGTTAAGAAGGTCGGTACAAACTAAAAGTTTTATCCTTATAAAAGAACAGTATCTGTTCAATTTCTTTTAACTCCTGCTGAAGTTCAGTCGCAGGAAAAGAAGGAGGTTGCAGCTCACTTTTCGGTAAATCCCCCCTCGAAACAAATGGCTTTGGTTCGGCATTCTCTCCCTTTTCATGGGCTAAAGGGGTACTAACAGGATCAGGGAGATCATAACTCCTTACTGCTGAAGATTGATCCGAAGGTGACATTATTGCAGCATCTTCACTATTTAACCCTGAAGAAATGGGATGATTGCGTGTAACCACATTGGTGGATGCGGTATTTAACTGCGATTCAACAGAAACCTTTGATTGGATAAGGTCAATACCCAGAACTGTATTCATACTTCCTTCACCAATCATTAGCCACCTTGAATTGACAGCAGGATAGGCATGCAGCATTTTTTGAATAAATGAGGCACTTGGATAATTCCGTCCGTTTAAAATATGCGACATGCTGGATCTTTGAACTCCAATCTTATCTGCAAATTCAGCCGGAGAAATCTTCTCTGCTGATAAGAATTGTAAAATACGGTCTTTCATATTACTGTCAAAGTGATAATCAGACAAATGTAA
>CAZDLO010000123.1:0-9988 GCA_964506325.1 uncultured Tangfeifania sp. | reverse complement strand
TCCAGATTGATTAATTCTTTCATCAGGTTGTGCCACAGAGGGAAGATGTTTCGTGGAAGCTGTCGGTGATTCCAATATTGTTTTTCCGTACTTTTGGGCAAAACAAACAGAATGCGATCCAAAAAACCATTCTGATTTCGTTCACCTTTGGCCAGTTCTTTTAATACCCCATGTTGAATCGTGCCGATTACACCAATAAATGAACGCTTTACAGAAACAGAATTTTTTGCCCCGCGTCTATCCAAAATAATGGGTTTGCCGTTATACAAGGACAGCCAAAACTGTTCTTCAGAGCCGATGGTATAACGATTGAAATTTTTAAACCAGGAAGCTAACTCATCAGAATAAAGACAGATACCTCTTTTGTTGTTCTCGTGAATAAAAGCCAGAGATTCGGGTGTCACATCAGAAACTATAAACTTTTTTAGAACCGGTTCCTCTGGAAAGGTTGCGATTCCTTGTGATTCTAGCTCTTTCTTGCTCAGAGATAACAATTCCTCGTACTCTTTATACCTATGCTTAAACTTTACAGATTCTTCAGCATCGTGTTCAAACAGTGGTTGAAGGACAAAGCTCAATGGATGACTCTTATTGGTTCCGGGACGACCAATAAGTGCCAGATATAAAATGGCACGCTCCGTCAAGCCTTCCTTAACTTTTGCAACATGGGTATTTCCAATTCCAACCGACAAAGCAAAACACAGCGAGGAGGCAATGTAATCGATTGGAAAATTAAGGCATTCTCCAGTTACTGAAATAATCTCCCGTACCTTTTCAGGAAAGACGTGCACCGGAAATTCTGCTCCAATTGGTTGGTCTGCATAATTCAAGGCTTCGCTGATAATATCATTTGCTGTAATTTTTGTGTCCATAACTTTGAGTTTACAGACCTAATTTCTATGCGCAAATGATCTGCGGGGCTTTTTTAGATATAGTTCTGATTCAATTTCAGCTTTTATCTCATCGATTGTTTTCTTTCTCCCATTTGATATCCATTGCATAAGTTCATCCTCAAAGAAATAAAGCTTTTTCCCATTCTTATAGCATGGAATCAATCCTTTGCGAACTAAGGCGTAAATGGTTGGTTTGGCTTTCTTTACAAAGCTGCAAGCTTCATCAATTTCAATAGGTCTTCGTTTTTCAACGGATTGTGGTTTGTTTTTCTCAACTAACTCACGGATTTGAGATACTTCCTGAATGTGTAGGAGCAAATACTTTTTTCAAGAAAATAGCCATTCCGTATTGATCCGAAATGCGAAAAAGCCCATCATGAGAGTAAACAGCCTGGCAATGGTGGCAAAAACCCCTTCGGCAAAACCTACAATCAGGTAGAGAATGATATTTTCTAAATTCTTGTCTTCCATCTGATCATAAAGATAATACGAATCTATTTATTTCAGACTAATCTTATTTGCCGATTCTCGTTTTTTCGAATTTACCAATTCAGCATAAATCTGTGTCGTGGAAACGTTTTTATGAGTCAACATTTTTGAAACAGTATAAATGTCTGTGCCCAAGGCAATTTGGAGTGTTGCAAAAGTGTGTCGAAAACAATGAAAGGTTATGTTTTTGTCAATTCCTGCTAATGTAATCCAGCTTTTCAATGGTTGTTGGGTCATGTTTCGTTCCAAACTCTTAAATACCTTTCCTGCGCTTCGTTCACCACAAAGTTGTAATGCTTCGAGACTTATTGACAAAGTAGATTCTGTTTCGGTCTTCTCTGTACATATTCTCATACAATATTCTCCATCAGAAGCGAAGACTATCGCACTCCAATCAAGTTTTAAAATATCACTTATACGCAGTCCCTTCAAGCACGAAAATAATGAAGCCGTTTTTAAAACAGGAATATCACATGGCGTTTCAGATAATATTTTGAGCTCATCCAAAGTTAGATATTCCTTTTAAGTATCTTTTATACCAATACTTTCCCAAAAATCATTTATGTTTTCATTTATCAATTTATCTCTGTAGGCAATTTTCAACAATGAACGAAAAGTGGAAAAATATCCAGCAGCTGAGTTCTGTGAAACTTTTAATTTTTTGCTTTTGAGTTGATCAGTAAATAGTAGATATGCTCTAAATTTCCTACAAAGGTCAACTGTTACATCTCCAAATGAACATTTACCTTTTACAAATTTTTCAAAATGGGCATATACCATACTCCATTTTGGGTCTTTTCTGGTTGAAATCTGATAGAAATAATCCAAAAAATCTGCATTGCGTTTATTTTTGTCTAAAAAACCAAAGTTCTCATTAATAATTGACTGAACCCGGATAGCTCGTATTGCTTCAGCCTTTGTTAGCATTTCCCGATAATATTCCTTTTCAATTTCAGTTCGTGGTTTTTCATAAATATAAATCCCCAAATACTCACGTCGGCTCATTTGCATTGTCTCAGGAATGCGTATTGCCGGATAGAAATCTAGATATAGTGAATACCGACCTTTTGATATTCCTCGCTGCCGTATGGTTACTTTTGTGCTACCCATCGATTAAATTATTATAGGTTTTTCAAATATTCGATCGACAAAAGGTTTTGAAATTTTTATAAAACGCCCCTCTTTTATTTTGGGGATATTCTTACTCCGTATATGAGCATAAAGACTATCTCTGCTAAGATTGTACTTTAGCATTGCTTGTGGTAATGTATAGAATTCCGGAACTTTTGGTAATTCCCTTCCTTTGGCCAGATCAAAATGTTCTTTTGAATAATAAACTGTTCTGCCATCTTTCTTCTTTGGAATTCTATTGGCAGAAACAAAACTGTAAATAGCGGATAAAGTCATATTATAGTTTTCACCAACTTCAGCAACAGAATACCATTCTTTAATGTTTTGATTTTCGAAGAATCCTTTCTGCTTGAAAAAATTATCTACATGTTTTTTACTAAGATAACTTTTGCCCTTATTTAAGATTCGTGGAATTCAACTTACCGCTGTAAATCATATTATAAACAGACTGCTTGCTTAAACCTAGCAATAGAGCAACTTCTGCAATTTTAAAATATTCTCTATCCTTTAATTGTTTGAGTGGTTTCTGGTATTCCTGAATAAAAATTTGCTCAGTGACATTCTTAATTTTCTCTCCTCGTTTAATTGCTTTGTAAGCTTTTGAATTACAATCGTGAGAGCAATATTTTGTTGTGGTTTGTTTAGCAATAAAACGATTGCTGCACCATTCACAAATTTTCTCTATTTCTAATCTACTGCTCATTTATTTCGCAAATTTATAGTCCACTATATTATATCATAGTCCACCATAGTCCAAATTGTGTACAACCTTTGAGTGAAATATTAAGCTAATATACAAATTTTTATATTACGGTACAAATGCGGTACAAATTTGATCAAAACAAGCAGTATTTTCAATTACTAGTGATAATCTAATATTTCAAAAGTAATTGAATATTAATAATTTAATGATTATTGTTGTGATTTGCTGATTAATAATAATCATAATTATTTTCCGATGCAGAAATTTTTAAAGATATTTCCCAGTACTTCATCTGTGGTGATTTTGCCGGTTATGGATCCCAGGTAATGGAGACATTGGCGGATATCCTGGGAAAGAAATTCACCGGAAATACCTGATTTCAGTCCGGCAAGTGTCCTTTGAATGGCATCAAGAGCCCCTGTGAGGGCTTCATAATGACGGATATTGGTAACGATTACGTCTTCCGGATGAATTTTATCTGCAGACAGGACCGACTGCATTTCACGGATCAGGCCTTTCAGGTTGACCTTCCCTTTCGCCGAGATAAAAACCAGGGACTCGTTATCCTTCAGCGGCATTTCTTCAAGGGCAGTCCTTACCTCTGTCAGAGCCAGATCAGATTTATTGGCAACCAGGATCAGTTTCTGGTCGGTAATGATTTCCCTGATCTGGCCAATCCTGGAAAGAATGGAACGCGTATCCGATGTAAGGTCCAGCACCAGCAAAACGACGGATGCCTGCTCCAGTTTCCTGTAGGAACGTTCTATGCCGAGGCTTTCAATAGTATCGGTGGTGTGCCGCAAACCTGCAGTATCAAAAAAGCGGTAGAGCACTCCGTCAAGGTTGACAACATCTTCAATGACATCCCTGGTAGTGCCATGTATATCTGAGACAATGGCCTTTTCTTCGTTGAGAAGTGCATTTAACAAGGTGGATTTGCCAACGTTGGTCTCGCCGATGATGGCCACAGGAATTCCATTTTTGATGGCGTTTCCCAATCTGAATGAGTCAGACAGTTTTCGGATCAGTGTTTCAATTTTCTGAGACAGCGCAACCAACTGTGTGCGGTCGGCAAATTCAACATCCTCTTCACTGAAATCCAGTTCAAGTTCGACAAGTGTGATAAAATGCAGCAACTGATCCCTCAGCTGACCGATTTCTGATGAAAAGCCTCCTCTCATCTGGTTGAGTGCCACCCTGTGGGCAGCAGAATTTCCAGATGCAATCAGGTCGGCCACGGCTTCAGCCTGGGAAAGATCCATTTTGCCATGAAGAAAGGCCCTCTCCGTAAATTCGCCGGGCCTTGCCAGTTCAGCACCCTCATCGATCAGCAATTGAAGGATTTGTTGCTGGACAAAAACCGATCCATGACAGGAGATTTCCACTACATCTTCGCCGGTATAGGAATGGGGAGCCCGAAAAAGTGCAACCACTACTTCGTCCAGTAGCTCCTCCCCTCTCAGAACGGAACCAAAATGAAGGGTATTGGCTGCCTGCGCCGAAAGTTTTTTCTCCTTTACCGGGGAGTTAAATACCCTGTCAACCAGCGGAATGGAATTTTCTCCGGACAAACGGATGACGGCAATACCGCCGGATCCTGCAGGGGTTGAAACAGCACAAATGGTAGAATTTCCGGTCATAAAACAATTTTTATGCAAATATAATAAACAAAGACCCTCAAGGTTGTACCAACCTTGAGGGTCTTTGTTCAAATTTATTACCAGCCAACTCAGGCCACTTCAATTTCCCGCGCAGGTTTTGGCTTTAACTCCTCCCTCTTCGGTAAACTCAGGGATAAGATGCCATCCTTGTACGTTGCCTGGATCTGGTCGCCATTGATGGTTTCCACAGGGATATTGAACTGCCTGCTGAAAGAACCGTAATTGAATTCCTTCCTGGAATAGCGATCGCCGGCATCACTGGTTTCTTCTTCTTTTGTCGCCGATACGGTTAACCGGTTCTGATCGAGATGAACTTTAAAGTCCTCCTTTTGCATTCCCGGCGCTGCAACATCGATCTGTATTCTGTCTCCATCCTCCCGGATGTTTACTGCCGGCAAAGTGGCATCCATGGCAGAATATCCTGCATTGTTCCAATCCATCAATTCCCTGCTGAACAAATTATTAAAAAAAGCAGGGTACAGTTTGTCTGAAGTTCTGATAAGTGTCATTTTATAATCCTCCTATTATTTGGTTGAACATTATTTTTTGAATATCACAACTGTGCGATACGTCTCAATCTATTCAATCAACATGCCATATATTGCCTGCAGAAATGCATCCCGTTAATTATCAATAACATAATAATAATTACTAATTTTGGCTGGACAAAATGACATTGTTTTGAAATTTTAATTCTGACAAAAAGTCACAATCATCTCATATTCATGTCATTATGACATGGGTTTATCCAATATTGATCAGATTTGCACAGGTACTGCAACCTATTAAAAAAGGATTATTTTGGCTGAATTCTAATCAAAAAACAATTATATTTGAAGTATCTATAACCCGAATAAAATTGCTATACATGCTTCCAAAATTTTTGCTGGCCGACAATTCACAAGTGCTGCCCGACACTATTTTTATTATTCACACCGAATCCCCGCGATTTATTGTCGGATGTGACCTTGAAGGATTTAATGTAGATCAGGAAATTCACTGGCTGGACGAAGAGCCTGAAAGTAAAGAGCTTAAATCTGAACTTCTGGAACAGGCTGAGGAATTCATGGAGCTTGAACTGGAATATGAAGAAGAATTGGATAAACTCGATGAAGAATCTGACAAATAACAACTGAGAAATATGGATATCATTCAACCCGAAAGACCCCAAAGAGTTAAGAGGTCAAACACCGATAAGATGCTGGCAGGTGTATGCGGAGGCCTGGGGACCTATTTTAATTTCGATTCTACACTTATCAGACTGATTTTTGCTTTCGCCGCGGTTTTCGCCGGTACGGGTATATTGGCCTATATCGTGATGTGGATCATCATTCCCAAAGAGAGTTACTGATTTATAATCAGTTTTTAAAACTCCGGCCACAGGTTTTTCAGGGGACACTATGATCTCCCTGATTATAAATTTGTATTTTACCCAATTAACAAATCCCCATGCAACGAAGAAACTTTATACAGAAATCGGCAGCTGTTGCCGCGATGACAGGGATAGGAGGAACGGCCTTCGGTATTCCCAATTTTCAGGATGTACAACCATCCAACAGCGCCTTCTTTAAATTAAGGTATGCACCCGGTTTCGGCACTTTCAATGAATTGGCCGGAAAAGACCCTGTCGATCAGATAAAATTCTGCAATGACCAGGGTTTCAGGGCCATGTTTGACAATGGATTTATGGGAAAGCCTGTCGAATTGCAGGAAAAAATCATGACTGAGATCAACCGCCTCAACATGAAACTTGGTCCTTTTGTTTTGTATGCCGATTTCAGCAAGGAATCCATGGTACTGAAAGATGAGACAGTACGCCAGATGCTGGTGGATAAAGTCAAGGCAGGTGTTGAAGTCTGCCAGAGAACCGGATTAAAATGGGCCCTCATGGTTCCCGGCCGGTACAACGAGCATATGGACTGGGGTTTCCAGACTGCCAATGTCATCGATATCATGCGTGAATTGAGCGATATCGCCCTGCAGGGAGGAATGACTATCGTACTCGAACCGCTCAACAAACGCGACCATCCGGGGTTATTCCTTACGGATATGCCGCAAACCTACGCGATTTGCCGCGGAGTCAACAGTCCGGCCTGTAAGATTGTGGATGACCTTTATCATCAGCAGATTACAGAAGGAAACCTGATTCCGAACGTCGAGTCCTGCTGGAGCGAAATTGCAGCTTTCCATATTGGTGACAACCCGGGGCGAAAGGAACCCGGCACCGGGGAGATCAACTTTACCAACATCTTCAAATTCATCCACAGCAAAGGTTATGATGATACCTTGTGCATGGAACACGGAAGAAGCATCAAAGGGAAAGAGGGAGAACTTGCACTGATTGAAGCCTACCGGAAAGTGGACAACTTTCAGGTTTAGCTTCCTGACAATAAAGGACCTGTAAAAGGAAAACACATTAAAATCAAACGTCAGGGGATCTTTCCCCGGATTTAAAAACAACAAGTATGCAAAAATTATTAAGCCTGTTACTCCTGATCTTATTGGTCGGTTCTTCTGTGGTATCTGCCAAGAAATCCAAAATATTTAATGGCAAAGATCTGAATGGATGGAAGATATACGGAACTGAGAAATGGTACGTGGAGAAAGGCGACCTGGTGTGCGAAAGCGGACCGGATAAAAAATACGGCTACCTGGCCACCGAAAAATTTTACAGGGATTTTGACTTTACCTGTGATTTTAAACAGGAAAGCAACGGTAACAGCGGTATTTTCTTCCGATCAACAGTTTCCGGAACAAAAATCTCAGGATGGCAGTGCGAAGTTGCTCCGAAAGGACATGATTCGGGAGGTATCTACGAATCTTACGGCAGGGGTTGGCTTGTTCAGATTCCTGACGAAAAGGAGAACATTCTGAAACCGGGTGAATGGAATACCATGAGAATTCAAGTTGTCGGGGATCACGTACAAACCTGGCTGAACGGGGTTCTTATGACAGATTTCTCGGATCAGAAGATCGGGGCAGCCAATGGTTCCATCGCCCTTCAGATCCACGATGGAGGAGGGATTAAAGTCAGGTGGAAAAATTTCCGGATTACGGAGCTTTGAAAATTCAGAAACCGGTTCTGTGAAAAGAAAGCCGCAGGATTGTTCCTGCGGCTTTCTTTTCAGTATGGAATCCCGGCAGCCTGCCTTGCAATATGCCTCCGGAGTATATCATCAGCCAGTCGCTGGTCAGCCTTGGAGGCGAATTATATCCTTGTCCGGACCAACCTTCTAATTGGGAAAATCTGCCCTTGGCGTACCCCAGTCAGGGGATGGCTTTCCCCCGTGTAAAAAACCAGCTCTCCCCCCTTCAATAATTTCCTTTTGTCAATTCCCCAGTATGGGCCAAAGGCATTGTCCTGGCGGAAGGGGGCCGGACAGGAATGGTGCAGTACCGTAGATAATTTTGTAAATAAGCACCTTAAGTTTACTTTCTTCAGATTCGGGAATTACATTTCCAGTGTTCTTAAATATTAGCATAACTAAATATTATTGAGGATCATACACAATTAAAGATCCCAGACGATCCGCATTTTTTTTTGTTCTTTCAGGCTGGCTTCCGGGATTTCCCGCTAGACCGGTTCAACCTGAACTTCAACTTTTCTTCCTAACTTTAGCCGCATAAGATTAATAACACATGTTGACCAACGGCGAACAAAAAATCTTTATATGGGTTGATTTTACTCCCGAAACGGAGATAGCCATTCTTCACGGAGTCCAGGTGGCTATTATACTGAACAAGGAAGTGTGCCTGATTCAACATCATGGCAAGGGAAATAACCCTGCTGAGTCGAGGCTGGCAGGCCTGAAAACTCCGATCGGAGAGATCTTGGGGAATGAACGAGTACATCAATATACAACAGATCAGCCATTTTCCAAAGTCCTGACAATACTTGCAGAGGAATTTGATGCCCTTTTGCTGGTGGCCCATAAAAAAAACAGCAGGGAACTGCTGCCACACCTTCCCCACTCCGGCTTCCCCTTTCTTTTTGTTTCTGCCAGTCAGAACCCGGAGATCAGCTACAAAAAAATTGCCGTTCCGGTTGGCTACATGAAAAAAAGCAAGGATCTGGCGCTCTGGAGCAGTTACTTTGCCAGGCACAATGGTGCAAAAGTCACTCTGATCAGGACGATAGAGACTTTCTCGGAAGACAACAGGATGGTTATGAGCAACCTGTTTTCAATCGAGCGGCTCTTCAGAAATTTCAGGTTCCCTTCCGAGATTGTGGAATCACATACGCCCACCTGGAAAATCCAGAAAGCAGCGCTGGAACATGCCCTGAGTTTTCAGCAGGGATTGCTGATTATTTCCTTTACCTACAGTTCTACCCTGATCGACCGCTGGTTTGGCATCAATGACGCATTTGTTATCAACCATGCCGAATCACTCTCTGTGATGTGCATCAATTCCCAGCGTGACCTGTACACATTGTGTGGTTAAAATGGGATATTACCCGAATTAAGGCTACAATTCCCCACCAGCTTAAGTCATACAGGAGAAATTTGACAAAATCAAAATTGCACAGGCAACTGTTTGTTTTCAAGTTTGATTCGGAATTTCAGGAGAGGCTAATCTTAATTTATTATATCTATAAATAAACATAAGTGGATAACTTTTTTAAATAAATTTTAACACAGAAGGTCGGGTTAATTATAAATTTCTATTTTTGTCGCTGATTTAGAAGTTCCTTATACACTGTTATTTAGAACAATTCTTATTAATACCTAAAACGATAATATTATGGAAAGTAGTGCATTGATACTTTTCTTCATAACGGCCATAAGCCTGGTAGGTCTGGCACTTATTTTTTCCAGTTATGTTCCGCCATCCTCCTACAATACGGCAAAATTTGAACCTTATGAGTGCGGGATTGAGACCATTGGTGAAACCTGGAACCAGTATACGGTAGGTTATTACCTTTTTGCCATTCTCTTTCTCATTTTTGATGTGGAAACTGTATTTATTTTCCCATGGGCTACCGTTATGAGGGACGTTGGAATGACCGGTTTTGTTGAAATTCTGATCTTCTTTGGCATTCTTGGTTTAGGATTGTTTTACGGATGGAAAAAACATGCATTGAAATGGGAGTAAATAGTAAAAAAGAGTTC
>CAZDLO010000122.1:2932-10109 GCA_964506325.1 uncultured Tangfeifania sp. | reverse complement strand
AAATATCCATCAATGGCTTTAGGCGTAATTTCTGATTTTTTGAATAATCTGTTCTTCTGCCTGATCATACATATCCCTGATATATTCATCGTTAAAATACATGGAACGTTCTTCAAACTTCATATCGGTCAACCTGTCCAGCAATCTTTCCTTGACAACTTTCAGATCTTTGCCGTAGATATGGAATGAGTCAGCATGCCAGTTCAGGCGTCCCAATTTTACTTCTTTCCCTGTTTTTTCTGCTACTCCGGCTGCTATGACCTCTTTATTGAATTGAATAAATCCAAACATGTTCATGAAATTTGCCCCCCAGGCGTCGTTACTTCTGAAGCGTACGTTACAGTTTAGCCAGTAGATTCCTTCATCATCTTCCAAAATCCGGTACCACAACGATTGAAGGCAAGGCGGGTCGAAACAATCGTTGTCGATATCGGGCATCCATGTAATCATTTGTGCCTGACGGGTAAAGGGTTGTTTTGATAATTTATCTATGACGGTTTGGATCTGATTAACCTTGATCTTTCCCGCTTCCTGAGATTGTCCATTGATAAACTCTTTCCAAACACCATAATTTTGTAATCTGCCATGATAAGTGTATTCCCACCGCTTATCACTCTCCATATTCATGTTTTTAGTCCAGTGGTCTTTGGATCCTTTCAACTCCATAACATATTCTTTCAGTTCTTCAATACCACCGGGGAAAGCCATGTGTATCACAGGATCCGTTTCTGGTTCCAAGATGGTGATATTCATAGTACAATCCATACTTTCCGGATCTTCTGGCTTATCATACTGAGTTTTAAAACGGGTGCCTTTTTCGTAAACAGCAACAATAGCTGCTTCATAGGCCTCTGCCAATGTCTTTTCTGTGACCGAGATAACTGGGATATTTTTCATTCCGGTTTAGTTTTTGAATATTGAATTATGAGGGAAAAACTGACATAAATATGCCCCAACAAAACTATTAAATATTAAAGAATAGCCTCCAATTAAACCAGGGATCGCATTAAATATTTTTTTCAATGTAAGGATCTTTGATGAAAGAGGAGACCCGGTAAATAATGTTACTGCAAAATTTGCTGCAAAGTGCACAGATGACAATAACAGCGTTAGTGTTTTCCGGAACTTTGGTTCACATTCTGGTGTTGTTGCATCTACTTTTCCTATGCTCAGGGCATAAATCAGCTACTAAAATCCCTGTTTCCTGTTGTTTAAGAATAGAGATAATCTGATGTTCCGTAAATGTTGTTTTTTCCTTCTTCGAAATACAAAAATCATTTAAGTTAACTGGGAATGCAACTACCGATAAAAACTCGGTAGTTCAAATGAGGATTAAAAAATAAGGAAACTTTTCTTCAATCAGAATATCTTTCTCTGGTTACTGTTTGCTCACCCACACCCCCGGTCCCGAAATATTATCCAAGCATACTTCGGGAGACGAGCCAAGCAGAGCTCCTTTGTCATCAAAAACATCATGCCTGTAGTAAGAATAGCATTTGACCCTGAACAAACCGACATTGTAATTGATTTGCTGGGTATTCGTACCTGGCTGGACCAATCCCGACTGGCTGGTCTGATCGTATTCCCAGCGCATCTCCTTTTTGGCCAGCAGGGTCCAGACGTGCCGGACCGTCTTGCCGTAGTAATTGGCATCAACGTAAGTGGAATCCATCAGGGCAGGGGTTGTGGTATAAGTTACATCGTAATTGATTTTAAAACCTGCATCCGCCGAAAATTTGATGAATAGCGATTGCTTGTCGAATTGGGGATCCTTGCCGGTGGTAATACTTTTTATCGTATTGGTTCCGAGGCCTTCCACACTGCCAGCCATGGTAAAACTTGTTTTGATCCTTTTCCATGGCCAGGTGGTGCCCCCGACTGCCTGGGAAGATGTCAGGCTAAATAAGTTGCTCGCAACAACCTTGTACACCGTTTCTGCCTCACCTACTTTAGTCGATTTTGAATCATACAGGAATATTTTCACATTGTAATTCCCTGCGGCGGCGTATGTGTGGGTTGCCGTGTTGTTGTCTGTCACCAGGAGTGGATGGGTGTCATCTCCGTCGCCGAAAAACCATTGATAAGTGGCCGGAATGGGTAATGTAGAAGTTGTTAAAGCAGTGAATTTCACTGCCTTGGATGGTATTCCCTGTGACTGATCCGGTTCGATAGTCAACTTGACTGTTTGGTCCGATTCGAGCCTGAATGTCACCTTGGCCGTTCCGTTGTCGGTATCTTTTGTCTTGTTAATGACCACTATCTCAATTTGTCCAAGTCTGTCCGCAAGAACATATTTGACGCTGTCCTTTTCATTCATGGATTGAACATATGTTCTGGTGCCATTCTGTATATAGTAGGCAAGAACTTCAACCTCAGCAGATTTCTTATCCAGCTTTGCATAAATATTTCGTTTGATATCGGCAGGGTTTGGACAGTTTATGAATCCGACTGCCAGGTGAGGGATTGTTAAAGATGCTGACGGTGTTGGCAATGAAGTACTTATAATGCATATTTTCTTGTTAACGCCTATGGGGTCAACCCATGGATATTTAATATCCCCTTTACCTTCGTATGCCCATTTTACATAATTCCTGAATTCATCTCCGATACCTGTTGATCCCATTTTGGTTTTCACATAGGTATCGACAATTGTTCGGTAATAAGATGCATTGGTCGCTTTTCCGGTCTCCTTGATGATGTCAGGGATATTCATTTTGACGCCGGTTCTGTAGTTGGCAAGGTAGCTTAAAAACCTGCCAGCAATGTACCATTCCGGATTGGTGGCGCAATCATCCCAGGATTTTAAAAGGCCTAATCCCAGCGCATAGTCGGTATCCAAAGCCTCAAATTTTGTATGAGTTGTCCATACGATCCGGTCGGCTTGAACGGCTGTAGCTTCCATCCACCAATGTGGAAAATCAAAGGCTTCAAAATAATAATAGTCCTGAACGAAGTGAAGAAGTTCGTGTGCACAGGTCGTCGGCAGAAATTCCTCTGTTTGGAAATACATTCCTCCGGTCATTTTCTGGTTGATTGAAATATATCCGAAATAACTGGTTTCACCCGGTTCGGTAAGATTTTGGAGGTATACATCAATCTTCCCCGTTGGTAAGATAAGATTAGCTCCTTTATAGGCATTCCACGCTTCTTCCATATAATATAGGATATCCTGAACATACCATGGATAACTTCCGGAATTGATACCCTTGTTGGGAGAATTGTACGACGCATTCGTCATCACTCCGGGCTCAGTCCAGTAAATATTGAAATGCAGGGAAGAGGTCCAGTCGGTAAATCCATAATAGGAGTTCAGATAACTGCATCTGGACAGTTTGCACAGATGGTTGGTGTTGATCGTTGCTATTTTTTGAATAGTATCCAGTGAAACATCATAAAACGGGATCCACTTTCCGCCAACTTCACTGTACCAGGCAACGGTGTTTTTGTCTTTCTTGCCTGTCTTGTTGTCTGCGTATTTGAATTTAATCTCCAGATTCTTCGCAAAAGTGGTGCCGCCTGAGGAGGTGATTTCAAATGATTCATAGGGTTTGAAATTGGTGACTACTGGTAAAGTCGCCGGATCCAGCTTTTTGATGGTGAAGGTGGCGTCGCCATTGAAGGCCCCCTGGGGGATTTTCACATCGATCACGTTCGGGATGCCAATATTCGCATCTGCCTTGTCCACGTTGACCTTGCCGCTATATTCGCCGGAGGAGGTGGTGGGGGTAACAACTGGATCACGCTGGGGAAGCTCTTCCTTGCAAAAGGTTAAGATGAGAAGAATTCCGATTAAAATTGGGAAGAGGGCAATTTGTGTCAGGGTTTTCATGCTATTCGTTTTAGGGGTAAAACAAACAATACAATCAAATATAATTGTTTTTTTTGATCCCTGGAATAGTCAATTTAAATCACTCAAATATCTGAATTTCAATTACAGTTAATTTATATTTTGGATTTAGTTAATGTAATATTTCATTTGCATCTACGTAGCTTTTCAGGTATATTTTTTTGATGCAAGGTTGCGTTGGAAAAATAGAAAAGCCGGACTAAAAACCACCTCTCGCCGGGCATTATAGAATTTTCTACGACGGGTTTAAGTCATTAAATTTGAGATAATTAAGAGACAATTAATGTAAACGTCGCAGAGGGGTCAATTTATCCGGCGTGTCCAATTTATTATCTAATTCTAAAACCTCCAGTTTAGCGGGGGAGGTCACCGTTTAAATTTTATTTATATTTAACGGTCTCTAAATTAATGCCCTTATGAAAAAACGATATCTCTTTTTAGCTGTTGTTGCTGTTCTTCAGATAGCTTGCACCTGGAATCGGATTCCAACACCAAACTGGCAACTGAATACCGAGGATACCCAAATGACAATTGCTGTTACCAACAATCGTCCAACTATTTATGAGCTCAAAAATTCAAAGACCGGGTGGAACTGGATGAAGGGTTTTTCAGAAATGCCATTCCCTGAAAAAGTTCAGATAAGAAGCGGAATCTATCAACCAGACTGGAAATTCAAAGAGGCTATTGTTGAAAAATCCAATGGAACAAAACTTAAACTACGTTTTTATAGTACAAAACCAGAATTGGAACTGGAATCAGTTTGGGAAGCTAGACCCGGTGTCGGACCGGTTGAGAATCAGGTTTCTATTAAAAACAATACAGGTGAAAGTATTACTTTTCAGAATGCCGATGTTATTTCTGCCAATATTAATGTTACAGCCGATTCAACGGTAACGCTCTGGCGTTTCAATAAAGGCAGATACCTGGGTAGGAAATTCAAAAGTGATCAGCCGATTGTAAATTCAAAAAAAATCGGCATTAATGATACTATCTCTTATTCGCTGACCAATGATGCCAACGGTCATACTCCCGAAGATACAAATGGTTATCTTCCATTCCAGATCTTTGATGTCAATTCAAAACATGGGCTTTATATCGGATATGAATGGAGTTTTGGCAGATTTAAAAACAGAACTGGCAAAGACCCGCTTACTATCAATTACAAATCATATTTGTGGGATACCACATCAGTTACCAAGGAAAATGGGAAGATTTTCAAAGTGCCTGCAGTTTTCTTTGGTACCTATACGGGTGATATTGACGATGGCAGCAATAAAATGAAAAGATGGTTCTGGAATTATAAAATTACTCCTTCGATCAAAAATAACCCGGAAGAACCGTTAATTGAATATTGTATTCCGGGAAATGAAAAACAATTAGCTTATTTCTACAAAAAATATCCTGTAGCCGAATGGGGCGCTGAATTGGGGAAGATTGATATTGACTGGCTGGATGGCGCAGGAACAAACTGGACAAAAGGGAATTTTAAGAAATATGCCTTCTGGAACCCTGATTCCTTAAAATGGCCTAATGGGATGACTGCGGGAGATATTGTTCACCGCAATAAACAAAAACTATCGCTTTACATGAATTTTACTTTTGAGTGGAATGATATCGGAACTGAGGAAGGAAAAGAAAAAGAGAGAAATGCCCTTTTAACCAGATACGATAACTGGCATTTCGATTACTGGAGAAGCGATATGGTTCTCGAAGCCAAATATAACTATCTGAGCCATGAAAGTCTCCTGGAGATCCTTGATTATATGATTGCAAACCGTCCTGACTTCCGGTATGAACATTGCGGAAATGGCGGATTGTTAAAAGATTTCACAACATTGCAGCGTATCTCGGTGTTTACCAATGAAGATTCAGCCGGTCCCGAATTCCACCGCGAATCCTTTTATTCCTGTTCCTTTATGATTAATCCGGTTCAAATCAAAACCGACATTGGAATGAACCTTGGTCCTCATGGAGAGGCTCCAAATAATAGCGGTTATACTCCCAACGACGGTACAGTAAATGATTCACCTGAATGGGTAAACTATATTCTCAGGAATGGTTTTATGGGCGCCAACATGGCAACTAACTGGTGTTTTTATACTCCAAATCAGATTGAAGGGGTGAAAATACACTGGCCATTGTACAAAACCAGGCAGCGACCGATATTAAGAGGATTAAACCCCGGAGATCTACCGGCTGATGTCTATCACATTTTGCCAATACCCAATGGCATTGACTGGGACGGTATTGAATATTTTAATTCCTCATTAAACAAAGGATCTGTTCTTCTTTTCAAACCATCTGAAACCGCTGCCAATTCAAAAGTCATCAAATTAAGAGGCCTGGATGAAAAGGGGATTTATACCCTGTCCTTTCAGGATAGAAAAGAACAGGACACAAAAATGACAGGGTTGGAACTTATGGAGAAAGGTTTCGAGATAAAAGGGATGAACGGCAAATTTGCCTCGGAAATTATATGGATTAATTGAGGGAAAGTAATTGAAACCACTTTCAAATCCTTTCATTGTTTTTATCTTTAATATTCCATTTTGCCTCCACTTTTTGGCGCCTGGTTTCCCGTCCACTTGTCGCAAGGCCGGTAAATAGCTCCTGTTGCGAAATCAATAATGGCTCCGGGCCAGAAAAGCAGAATATCAGCGATTAATGCTACTGCCCGTATTTCCCGTGAAGGCTGTCCCTGTGCAGGCTTTGTCCGCTGACAAGATGAAACCCTTCCTCCAAAAACAGTAGCACAACTTGATAGTGTTACCAGGATCAGAACAACTGCCATCAGATGTAAAACTCTCTTTTTCATAACAAATTGATTTATAGTAAGGAAATTAAAGTTTTATCAAGGTAGTCCCGGAGATTCGGTCATGTAGTCCCCGGTAGGAAAATAAATAGGAAATTATGTCAATCGGGATAAATCTCATGAGGGTTCTTAAAATAATCTGAAGAAGGAAAACCCGCCTTTCATTTGATGTTGAAACAACCTGGGACCTGGTAACCAACTTGCCGGGTGTTTTTCCGGAAATATATTCAAAAAGAAAATAGTAGAAAAAATAGGAAACCAGCGATATCCACTTCACCTGCTCCCTTGCAATTTCTTCCCTAAATATATAGAAAAAACCCATCATAATGATTAAAAACAGGCATGTATCCAGCAGGAAATTGACAAATCGCAACATGGTACCGGTCATGATTGAATGTTTTAATTTATTAGTTTGGTCGAACAGTCTGTAAACTTGCCGATAACGTATTTATATACGAAATTCACCTTCCCACTTTTGACCAATGCAGTCCGTGTAAGCGCAACGGGGTTGCGTATTA
>CAZDLO010000122.1:0-2832 GCA_964506325.1 uncultured Tangfeifania sp. | reverse complement strand
ACCTTCCCACTTTTGACCAATGCAGTCCGTGTAAGCGCAACGGGGTTGCGTATTATTTTTCATTGAGATCTATTTATTTTTTGATTACCCATACATCCGAAACATGCGATTGGCTGCTCCATCTGATATGCGACTCCTCAGGTCTGTCGAAGGTAACTTTTATAGTTCCATCCTGAGTGAGATTCTTTGGCACAACGAACTCTTTGAATCCACCAATTTCCTTATCATAGACAATCGGATCAAGTCTAAATCCGTCAACACGCAAAAGAGCATCGCCTCTACCTGATACACGAATGTTATACCTTCCGTTAAAATCGAGATTTTCATAAACGAGGTCCGGGTTTTGCTGAAAAAGTTGAGAAGATAACCTCTTTCGTGTTTTCCCGCCTTCCCACCAGGCGACATCTGTGGCATCGTAAGAAATTGTCAGTACCCGTGGCCCGGTTTCTATGTTCGATATATTGTCGTAATAGCTGCCGGGACCCGGATTCTCCCATGTTCGGATCACTTCAAGCCGTTCCAGTTTTTTAGATTCGCTGTCCATTTCACTCACTTTTTTAAACTCATCGGTTAGCCACCAGCGATTGTTCAGCGGGTAATTCACAAATTGAAGGATACAGCTTCGTTGTGAATTAGAGGCATGGTATTTTTCGACATCCGACTGATAACCAATGGAGAGGAAAAGATCATCGCAATATTTTGCGATTTTGGCTTGCAGATCCTGATTTTGTGGTTTGGTATCTGAACAGTTAACCAGTCTCAACGCCTCGCTCATTGCTTTTTCTGAACCAATTTCTTTCGCAGTTTCAAGCACTTCGTATGCCTTTTTCTCAAGTCCTTCCTCGTAGATTTTTCTTCTGCGCTGGTAGGTATCGTAATAGGAGCGAAGAACAAGCATCTGCCACCGCCAGTTGCCGGCCAATTGAGGATTCTCCTTCTCCAGTTTTTGCCAATATTCAAAGTTTATTTCTATTCCTCCATTTTTTCTGATTGGACCTACCCAATTTTGTTCCAATGCAAAAATTCCATTGGAAACCTTTGTCGCCAGTTCAGGGCCAAAAAAGTAACGGCAATAATCTTGCATGATAGCCATTGGCTCTTCATCAATATTCCAACCGCGCATGCTCCAGATTATTTTATTGACATCGTCGTGGGCTCCATCAGAGTAGCTAATAAATCCATCTGTATAAGGTGCATATGTGGCATGAATTTTTGAATAGTAGTTAGGCATCGGATTAATTCCTTCACGGCCAATAGTCAGCATATAAGCCTGATCCCAGTTAACGACAGGATAATCGCATCTTACATTATGAGTGATGTCAGGATAATGGCGATGTTTATACTTTGCAGGTAAACGGAATCGAGTTTCAGCTATTGAAGGACTGCTGGGGCCTGAAACAATACCTCTTAGCCAATCCGGCTTATTTTTTTCAAGGTAAGTGTAAAAATAGTCAATCTGCTCGGCACTAAAACCCTGCAGCGAAATCCACATCCCGGCATTGGGATGATACTTGACCAATCGATCATGTAATTCTTTCAGGAATGGCATAACCTCCCGCGGGTGATTATCGCCGGGATCCCCTCCGGGGAAAAATACATTGTCGAGCTTAGGACAATTCTTGTAAAATTTGTTGTAGTAATCCAGTTGTTTCCGGCGCAGGACTGTATCTTTTAAATCGCAACCGGCAGGAGTCCAGACCCAGTAATCGATGCCGTACATGGCACAAATTTCACTTACTTTCAGGTTCATTTCTTGCGGAGCCAGGGGCATAAGAACATTACGGGGTTCGTCTTCCCCGGGAATCATCTCAATTGAATTGGTACCGAAAATGACCAGGTCCCTGATGTATTGTTCGTACTTTTCAACATCCCAGGCATCCGTTGAATTATTGGTGTTGCGATAACCCAACTGATGACCGCGAATTGATTGCATAGGAGAGGATGCGATATCCAAAGGATTCTCCAGGAAGATTTTTTTTCTGGTCATAATGACAGTCCGGAGTAATTTCCCTATCCCATACAAGATACCTCTTTCGTCTGCTCCAATAATCCAGATCACATCTCTTCCATCCTTCTTGTCACAAAAAATGCGGTACCCTTCTTGTTTTAATTCGGGGAAATTCTGACCGGTACGTTTTGGCACTTGTACCTCGTTTATCGTTAAATCATTAATTGTTGCCATGGCAATAAAAGTTCCTTTTCCCCAATCTGAGGTTTGCGCAAGGTTAATGGAAGTGCGGTGTGCCACTTCTTCCTGCAACATGCGAATGGCAGTCGTCCTTGTTAAATATTGAGTTTTCGAAACTGAAATTATTTTTGCCATGCTTAAATTGATTGTCTGGGCTATCACAATTTCTGAGGCAAATAACAGAAAAGCACTAAATAATAATTTGAAATAAGAATGTCTGGATTTCATAGTGTTTTGAAATTAAAGGATTTGCAGTCTTTCTCATTCATCTTGAAATAACATATTATGAATCAGAAATATACAAGTTAACGCTTGATTAGTAGTCTTAATATTTGATTGAATAAAAATGTTATTGAAATGTGAATTGGTGAAAATACAGTAAGTAGCATGATCGGAAATTTGCTATTTCCAGGTTGGAGGTTTTGATCATATTCTGGTATCAAACCCCGAAAATCTAAAAACCATTTTTTTTGTCGATCCCGATACCGTTTCGAGTTGCGATTACAATTGGCTACAACGTTGGAACCTACACGCAGGACAGGAGTTAACCAATGAACTCCCTATGAGCTTGCAACTATAAAGATAATCAAGTTCTTTCAATGAATGACTATATGCTTCAAATGTAAAGGTGATACGCTTCTCTG
>CAZDLO010000121.1:0-10149 GCA_964506325.1 uncultured Tangfeifania sp. | reverse complement strand
GCTAATTTTTCAATGGGTTACTTTAAGGAGGGATACTTTTTCAGTGCCCTCGAAAAATCGGGGCTCTTTTTTACTATTTTTTGAAAATTATTCAGCAGTCGGGATTACATTCCAGTCAGAATGATTCATTCTCTGATAAGAGCGGTATCTCCATTTGGCGTTATCCTCTGCCGCTTTGAAGAGTTCGTCTGCCTCTTTCGGGAAGGATTTTTTCAACGCTGTATAACGTACTTCGCTGTTGAGAAAATCCTGAAACTTACTCCAGTCCGGGTCTTTGGAATCAAGTTGGAAAGGATTTTTCCCTTCATCTTCCAGTTGTGGGTTGTACCTGTAAAGGTGCCAGTAGCCACATTCTACAGCTAGCTTTTCTTCCTCCTGGGTGCGGCCCATGGAACGCAATCCATGCGCAATACAAGGAGAATAAGCGATAATTAGTGAAGGGCCCGGGTAAGCTTCCGCTTCGCGTATGGTTTTCAGGTATTGTGCCTGGTTCGCTCCCATGGCAACCTGTGCTACATATACATAACCGTAACTCATTGCAATAACCCCAAGATCCTTTTTCCTTATACGCTTGCCGGCTGCAGCAAATTTGGCAACTGCTCCGATCGGTGTTGCCTTGGACGACTGCCCTCCGGTATTGGAATACACTTCTGTATCCATAACAAGGATATTGACATTCTGCCCTGAGGCCATAACGTGGTCAAGGCCTCCGTAACCAATATCATAGGCCCAGCCGTCACCACCAAAGATCCAGATGGATTTCTTGATCATATATTGCTTCAGGGATACAAGCTCCATTGCATATTTTTCATTCTTACCGGTGATGGCAGTAAGTACTTTTGCAGTAGCTGCTTCTGAACCTGCAGCATCTTCCCTGCTCTCAATCCATTCATTGAATGCCTCAGCCTCAGCTGCCGATACTCCTGCCTCAAGGGCATTTTTCATGATATCTGAGATGCGGTCGCGGTTGAAGGTAACACCTTCGTTCATTCCGAATCCATACTCGGCGTTGTCTTCAAAGAGACTGTTGGCCCATGCAGGACCACGGCCGCTTTCCTTGTTGAAAGTATAAGAAGTTGCCGGAGCCGATCCGCCATAAATGGAGGAACAGCCTGTAGCATTGGCAACCATCATCCGTTCTCCGAATAGCTGTGTGATCAGCTTGATATAAGGTGTTTCCCCGCAACCTGCACAGGCGCCTGAAAACTCGAAGAGCGGTTGGGCAAATTGTGAATTTTTAACTGTTTTGTCAACTTCCACCAATTTATCCTTGTAAGTGACATGTTTGGCGATGGCATCCCAGCGTGGTACATGGGCTAACTGAGACTCAAGTGGCTTCATGATGAGCGCCTTTTCCTTTGAAGGACAAACATCAGCACAGTTGCCGCAACCGGTACAGTCGTAGGGAGAAACCTGGATGCGGAACTGCAGGCCGGCAAACTGCTTGCCATTGGCCTTTACTCCGGTGGTTCCTTCTGGCAGCTTGGCCATCTCCTCCTCACTGATAAGAAATGGACGGATAGCGGCATGAGGACAAACATAAGAACACTGGTTACACTGGATACAATTGCTTTCTATCCATTCCGGAACATCGACGGCAATTCCCCTCTTTTCAAAGGCAGTTGTACCGGAAGGCAATGTACCGTCTTCGATACCTCTGAAAATGGATACCGGAAGATCATCGCCCTTTTGGGCATTGATTACATCTACCGCCCTGCGGATGAATTCCGGACGATCAGTGTCTTCGTTCTCAGCCTCAATAACCAGCTTAGACCACTCTTTGGGGACCTCTATCTTCACAACATTGTCACCTCCGGCATCGACAGCGGCAAAATTCATATTTACAATCTGCTCGCCTTTCATACCGTACGACTTCACGATGGCCTTTTTCATCTGGTCAACCGCCAGTTCATATGGGATAACATTCGTAATTTTGAAGAAGGCGGCCTGCATAATGGTATTGGTACGGTTGCCAAGTCCCAGATCAACAGCCAGTTTGGTACCGTTGATAATGTAAAACTTGATCTCATTTTCTGCCAGGAACTTCTTCATATTGGCAGGGAGACGTTTCTGCACTTCTTCCTCCTCCCAAATGGTATTCAGCAGGAAGGAACCTCCTTTTTTCAGGCCTTTCAAAACATCATAAAGGTTGATGTATGCCTGAACGTGACAAGCTACAAAGTCAGGAGTCGTGATTAAATAGGTAGAGCGGATCGGACTGTCGCCGAAACGCAGGTGAGAGGCTGTAAAGCCCCCGGATTTTTTGGAGTCGTAAGCGAAATAGGCCTGGCAGTATTTGTCTGTCGCAGAACCAATAATCTTGATAGAGTTTTTGTTCGCACCAACAGTACCATCAGAACCCAATCCATAGAATTTGGCTTCGTAGATATCATCAGGTGAGACCTTTATCTCGGGGAGAAGTGGCAGGGAAGTGAAAGTGACATCATCAACAATACCAATTGTGAATTTGCCTTTTGGCTCTTTCATCTCCATATTCTTGTAAACTGCAATGATCTGTGATGGTGTTACATCCTTCGATCCAAGTCCATAACGCCCGCCAACAATGATCGGGCAATTTTCCTTGCCGTAGAATGCATCCCGGACATCCAGGTAAAGAGGGTCCCCATTTGCACCCGGTTCCTTGGTACGGTCAAGAACAGTGATTTTCTTAACGGTTGAAGGCATCACATTGAAGAAATATTTGGTCGCAAACGGACGGTACAGGTGAACGCTCACCAAACCATAACTCTTACCCTGGGCATTCAGGTAATCAATCGTTTCACGAATGGTCTCGGTTACAGATCCCATGGCAACAATCACGTTCTCAGCATCTTTTGCTCCGTAATAGGTAAATGGATGATATTCCCTCCCGGTGATTTTGGTAATCTCCTGCATGTATGCCTCAACTACATCAGGGACCGCATCATAAAAAGGATTACATGCCTCTTTCGCCTGGAAGAAAATATCCGGATTCTGGGCCGTACCGCGTGTAACAGGGTGCTCAGGGTTCAGTGCCCTGTCGCGGAAGGCCTGCAGGGCATCCTGGTCAATCAGGGCCGCAATTTTCTCCTGGTTCATTGGCTCAACCTTCTGAATCTCATGGGATGTTCTGAATCCGTCAAAGAAATTGAGGAACGGAACACGGGTTTTGAGGGTTGTAAGATGTGCTACACCACTGAGGTCCATAGTTTCCTGGACAGAACCGGAAGCCAGCATGGCAAAACCGGTCTGGCGGCAAGCATAAACGTCGCTATGGTCGCCAAAAATGGAGAGTGCATGTCCTGCCAGTGCACGTGCACTAACATGGAAAACAGTGGGTAAAAGCTCTCCTGCTATCTTGTACATGTTGGGGATCATCAGCAATAGACCCTGTGACGCTGTATAGGTTGTTGTCAGCGTGCCTGACTGCAATGAACCGTGAACAGCACCGGCGGCACCTCCTTCACTCTGCATCTCAGTAATGCGCATTTTCGAACCCCAGATATTTTTACGGCCGTTGGCTGCCCACTCATCCACAACCTCAGCCATGGTTGAGGAGGGTGTAATTGGATAAATGCAGGCTACCTCACTAAACATGTAGCTGATGTAAGAGGCAGCATAGTTACCGTCGCAGGTGATAAACTTTTTCTCTTTTGTCATTTTTTTGATGTTAATGTATTAAGTATGTATGTTATTTGTCTTTAAATCTCTCATGTATCAGAACCTGACTAAATTACACAAAGTAATTGCGTTCAAAGCTGAATTATCTCATGTCTCACGTCTCACGTCTTTCTCAATATAGGAATCCAAAAAGCCAAAGAGGTATCGTATTCCCTTCTCCGGTTTCTATCATATCCGCAACTGCAAAATTATTTTCCCCTTCCGTTTGCGTATACTTTCCTCCCACAACGAATTCATACCTGTCATCCACTCGGAAATCAAGCGCTTTTGCGGATTTCACACTGTGCTGATAACCTACCTGGTTGTAAAAAAAGGTAGTCCTCAGGTTACGGTTGTTGATATTATCCGGGGCAATGATGTGCAAAAGATTGGTGTTGTGCAGATAAACCTGCTCAGGTTTCTGCAATTGACCATTGTTGCCATTTTCGAAAAGCAGGTCAATAAGCCTCGCATTCTTAAGGTAACGGAGGTAATTAAGAACGGTGGCCCTGGAAGTCTCAATTTCAGCACTCAATTTACTCACATTGGGAGAGAAAGGCATCTGCGCCCCTATTATCTGCAAAAGCTTCCGAAGTTTCGGCAGGTACTTAATTTCAATCTGGTTGAGATAGGTCAGATCTATCTCAAGTGCAAGGTTGACATGCCTTAAAAGACTCTCACTGTAAAATTCCGGATTCTTGATAAAATAAGGATAATATCCACTTTTAAGATATTCCGGAAAATATGCCAGCGGCCTCACAGTATCAATGATCTCCGGAACCAGTTCTTTGTGCCTTTCCAGGATATCCTCCAGAGTAAGCTTCAGAAAATTACTGCCAGTGCGGTAATTCAGGAATTCACGGAAGGATAAACCTTCAAGATGGTAGATTTTGGCAATATCTCTAAGAGCATCATTCCCTTCAAAAATACGGAGTACAGGAGAACTGCTGAAAATAAGCTGAAGCCCTGGCAGTTCATCGTAGCATTGCTTTAACTCATTCGACCAATCGGGGTATTTATGTATCTGGTCAAGAACCAGCACTTTTCCCCCTCGTTTGTAAAATTCATCTGCAAAGGAGAATATGCGTCTTCTGGAAAAATAAAAATCGTTGAGGTTCACATAAAGGCAGTCACGAGTATCACCGTATTTCTCCCTGATGAAATTGAGTAGAAATGTGGTCTTGCCAACACCGCGAAAACCTTTGATCCCAATCATCCTGCAGTTCCAGTCTATCTCATGGTAAAGCTCCCTGGCGATTCTTATATCACCGGCATTGACCAAAAGTTTATGCGCTTCAAAAAAATATTCCACTTTGACATTTAACAGTCAACAAAAATAAGCAAAAACAACCCCATAATGTAATCTCTGAATAACAATTTTCAATTGCGAGTGCTATTTATACTTGTTAAAAATAATTTTGTCTGTCTATCTTAAGCGGTGCTGCATAAACCCTTATATTCCGGAAATCATGCATAAATCCACATATCTGACTGGGAAAACCCAATGCCCCTTAAAAGCAAAAAGCCCGAAGATTGGCTTACCAACTTCAGGCTCTTAATATTTTTGGAAATTGAAGATTTACTTTCCTTTCGCTATGAAAAACAGGCAAACTTACCAGGAAAAAATAGAATCCTGCAATTGTCTGTTAATTACTGTTCATGGAAATAATGAACTCTTCATTGGAATTTGTTTTGGACAAGCGGTCTCTTACAAATTCCATCGCTTCTACCGAATTCATTCCATTGAGGAAATTACGGAGTACCCAGATTTTATCCAGCATTGCCTTTTCAAGCAACAGGTCTTCACGACGGGTACTGGATGCGAGGATATCAACCGACGGGAACACACGGCGATTTGACAGTTTGCGGTCGAGCTGCAGCTCCATGTTACCGGTCCCTTTGAATTCTTCGAAGATAACATCATCCATCTTGGAACCCGTATCGGTCAAAGCTGTAGCAAGGATGGTCAGCGAGCCTCCCTCCTCAATGTTACGTGCAGCCCCAAAGAAACGCTTGGGCTTATGCAAGGCATTGGCATCAACACCGCCGGAAAGAACTTTGCCTGATGCAGGTGCAACCGTATTGTAGGCACGTGCCAGGCGTGTGATTGAATCCAGAAGTATGACAACATCATGCCCGCACTCCACCAGTCTTTTGGCCTTTTCAAGGACCATATTGGCTATTCTGACATGACGCTCCGCTGGCTCGTCAAATGTGGAGGAAATCACCTCTGCATTCACGCTGCGGGCCATATCAGTCACCTCTTCAGGGCGCTCGTCAATAAGCAGGATAATCATATAAACCTCAGGATGATTCGCCGCAATAGCATTGGCTATATCTTTCAGAAGCATGGTTTTACCTGTCTTTGGCTGGGCAACGATCAATCCGCGCTGTCCTTTGCCGATAGGAGCAAACATGTCAACAACTCTTGATGATATGCTGCTTGCTTTTCCAGCAATATTAAATTTTTCGTCCGGGAAAAGTGGTGTCAGATGTTCAAAAGGAACCCTGTCACGAATGTACTCCGGACTTCTTCCATTGATTTCAACAACTTTCACCAGTGGGAAATATTTTTCACCTTCCTTGGGAGGACGAATAATGCCATGCACCGTGTCACCGGTCTTTAAACCGAATAGCTTGATCTGCGACTGGGATACATATATATCATCAGGTGATGTCAGATAGTTGTAATCTGAAGAGCGAAGAAATCCATAGCCCTCCTGCATAATTTCGAGCACTCCTGTCTGGTTGATTACACCCTCGAAATCATAGGATTTCTCTGACTCCTTTGCTTCCGCTGATTTCTGCTGCTGTGGCGCCTGAGAAGGTTGTCCCTTCGGCTGGAAATTCTGATTCTGCTGTCCGGAAGAGAACTCCTTTTTCTGAATATTTTTGATAATGGGGGGCCTTTTCTCCTCAAGACGCTGCTCAGGAACCTCCTGCTCACCTTTTAACTGGACGTCTTCGGCAACTTCTGCCTCCTCCTCGACAACCGGAACTATCGAACTCACGGAAAGAATAGCCGATTCGCTTCGTAATACCCTGGGCCTGCGTTCTTTCTGACTGATTGTCTCTTTGCGGACCTTTTCATTTTTGGCATGAAATGGTTTTTCAAAAGGTTCTTTTTCAGGTTGATCTTCCGTAAGCTGGTCGGAAAACAGGTCTGCCTCTTCAAGTGAGGCATTAACTGAAGGCTCACTTGAGGTGACCAATGCCGGTTCGTTCGACTGCAAATCAGAAGATTTTTTGACAATACGAATTACTTTCTTTTCGGCTGGTACAGAGGCCTCAACTTTTGGTTTTTGATTCTTAGGCAACCCCTTGTCGGATGGTTGTACCTTTTTCTCTACAGGCTTGATAACGGAGTCCCTGATGGCCTGTGTGTCAAGGATAGTGTAAATTAGGTCTTGTTTTTTAAAAGACTCAATACGCTTAATATTTAGCTCTTTGCCAATTTCGCGTAATTCCGGCAAGAGTTTCTTGCTCAGTTCAAGGATGTCGTACATGATTATTGTTGATTTGTAACAGAAACTAAGGTTGCAAGGAGCAACAGCACGTTTACAATTTAAATTCTTTAATAAATAACTCAGGAAGAAATAAAAGGGATTTTGAAGAATTGTGTCAGATTGCTAATCTAAATCCGCAACAAATGTAGCTATTAGATTCTAATTAACAAATTATGTGGTCGCAAAAATCATTTTTAGCCATCATTACAAGGACTTCCTTGAAAAAATGATGTTTGAAATTCAATTTCTTCCGTGAAATGTATCACAAATTGATATTTATTGATAAACAAATATGCAGAATTGCAATTTTCTGACAGAGATACGCTTTGAAATCATAAATTTTATGATTTCAATCGAAAAAATCATAAAACATAAAATTTCTCACCTGTAGTTTATTCCAAATACTGGTGTTAATCACAGGTTAATTAAATATTCATATTGTTAATCCTAATGGATTCCTCTTAGATCAAAAAATTGAAAATAATTGATTATCAAGCTAAAAAAGAACGATTTTTCTTCTTCTTTTGCGTATTTTGGTTTAATATTGTTTTATATACATAGGCAAAGAATTAAGAGAATAATTAGGCCGGTCTTCTTTTATTGCCGAGCAGACTAACCATTGAACCGGACATAACAAGATCACAGTTTTTAGATGGATGGCTCAAAAAGCCATGTAAAATCGCAAAGGAGAGACAATTTCCCAGGCATGGAAATATTATGCCTATTCGCTAATATTCATTGAAGTAATTATTGCGTAACGAAAGAAAGATAATGAGACAGCTTAAAATCATTAAACAAATTACAAACAGGGAAACTCCTTCACTGGACAAATACCTGCTTGAAATCGGGAAAATCCGCTTGTTAAGTACTGATGAAGAGATCGTCCTGTCGCAACAGGTTCGAAAAGGCAACAGGAAGGCACTTGACATACTGGTTAAATCCAATCTTCGATTTGTTATTTCTGTCGCCAAACAGTACCAGAACCAGGGTTTGCCTCTCTCAGACCTGATCAGTGAGGGCAATCTCGGCCTCATAAAAGCCGCCGAACGTTTTGACTCAACCAAAGGATTCAAATTTATTTCCTATGCCGTTTGGTGGATCAGGCAGGCCGTACTTCAGTCACTGGCCGAACAAGCCCGGTTGGTTAAGTTGCCTCAGAATAAAGTAGATTCAATCAGCAGGATAAACCATGCCTTTACACGTCTGGAACAGGAACTGCAAAGAGAACCTACCGCAGATGAGCTGGCTGACATACTGCAGATGAACATTCTTTTGGTCGACCAGTCGCTGCAATCCAACGGATTTCACCTCTCCCTGGATGCACCATTGTACGACGATGAGGAACATGAAAGCAGCCAGTACGACTTGTTCGTCACCGATATACTGCCAACTCCTGACCATCTGTTGCTGGAAAATTCCCTGCATACCGAGATCAGGCGGTTGCTTTGCAAACTCGACCGCCGCGAAGCAGAAATACTCACATCCTGCTACGGTCTAAACGGAAAACCGGTACTGGATCTGGACGATATTGCCAGGATATACGGTCTTACAAGGGAACGGGTCAGGCAGATCCGCGACACCACTATCCGAAAATTAAGGGATGTGCCATTTATGACAATCTTAAAACCTTTCCTGGGATAACATCTTAACTAAATTGGGTATATTTGCTGAAACAAAATACATCCAGTTGTGAAGCGATTGATTGCACCCTCCTTGTTAGCAGCCGACTTTACCCGACTCGGCGAAGAAATTCAGATGATAAACCGCAGTTCCGCTGATTGGATTCACTGCGATATCATGGACGGACATTTTGTCCCAAATATTTCTTTTGGGCTGCCTGTAGTGGAACAAATCAAAAAAAAGGCGGAAAAACCACTGGATGTCCACCTGATGATCTCCGATCCTGACAGGTACCTCGAAAGCTTTAAAAATGCCGGTGCCGATATTCTTACCGTGCATTACGAAACTTGTCCCCACCTTCACCGGACCATCGGTGCCATTCACGAACTTGGCATGAAAGCCGGTGTAGCCATCAATCCACACACTCCGGTTCAGATGCTGATCGACATCATGCACGACCTGGACCTGATACTGCTTATGACCGTCAATCCGGGCTTTGGCGGACAGAAATTCATCCCCGGAAGCTACAAAAGGCTGGTAACCCTTCGACAGATGGTCAATACCCTCAATCACGATGCATTGATAGAGGTAGACGGTGGTGTCAATCTCGAAACAGGCAGGCAGTTATTTATGGCAGGCGCAGATATACTGGTTGCAGGCAACTTCGTGTTCAGTTCAGAAAATCCCACCGCAACAATTGATGCCCTGAAGAACTGCTGACTTCCCGACTCCACGAAGGGGCGAGTGGGAGAACTATTTTAGGACTATCCTACGATTGAACCGGGCGACTAGAAGAGCGAAGGACCAGGCTCGTTGTAGCCTCTGTGTTACTCTGTGACATTTTTTTCCAGCATTTCTGCACTCCCCCGCTCTCCCCTTCTTCCACTCGGGCACTCTTAAGTCGGATAGTTGGATAGTCCTACACCCTTCCTTTCGAATTTCAGTCCGGGCCTGTCTGCATCATACAATTCAAAAATTTGCATTATCTTTGTTTCCCTATTGGGGCTGACCGGTTTTGACAGCGGGTAGAAGAGGTATGTAAGCATGCCGGGCATTGAGTTTTGGCCCGAAAATCTTAAGGCTCAAACAATTAGTTGGCGCAGATAACTACGCTCTTGCCGCTTAATCAACTCAAAGTTGATCTGCTAATCCGGTATTAGATACTGGAGCGAGACATCTCCCGGGTGCCATGTCCTGAAGCGGCCCGGTCCGGAGGTGCAGATAAATCGGGAATAGTCAGGGGATCACTCCGCTTCCCTGGTGAAACAACAGGAGTTAAGATGATGGTCGGTGGCCCTGAGCCAGCCGTCATTCGAAAACCAAGTCTGGGCTAAGCATGGAGAAAGCGTATTGCTTCCTCGTTTGGACGCGGGTTCGACTCCCG
>CAZDLO010000120.1:0-10242 GCA_964506325.1 uncultured Tangfeifania sp. | reverse complement strand
CGTATTGGATCAGTTTCTCCACAAACTTCCGGAAGTACTCGCTCCCGGCGGACGTATAGCGATACTCTCCTTTCATTCCGGAGAAGACCGACGCGTAAAAAAATCGTTCCAATACTATTTTCGTGAGGGCACCTACCGGGAAGTCGCCCCGGATCCCATCCGGGCAACCCCGGAAGAGTGCCACGCCAATCCGCGTGCCCGATCTGCGAAGTTGCGCTGGGCAATCAAAGCCTGATTTATGCCTGAGGATGTAGAAAAGGGGAACTCTTGATTCTGAAACTTCTCGCCATCGACTCGAAAAGGCACCAGCTTGAAAAGGCACAGACCTGAGGTCCCGTCAGGAACTTTTTCATACGCCCTCCTTTTGCTGAAAGGGCTAAATCCTTTGGAAGTGTAACTCAATCAACGGCAATAAAAAAACTTCGTCCACTGATGATGGGGGCGGTTGTACCCGGTACTTTCAAACGGGGAAAGCATCCATGCCATCCGGTAATCTCAGATTCCCGGTAGACTTATGCCTGTGATCTTGCGATAGAGGTCCAACGCGTATAGATCGGTCATACCTGATACAAAATCTACAACCGTCTGAAGTTGGTCGTAGAGATTATCAGATTGAAGATGATACTGTTGCGGAATAATTGACAGCAGTTTCTCGGAAAGATGGCTTCCCGGGTACATCACTGCCGGGGTGAATTCTTCCATCAGCGTTCCCAAAATTTTGTACCCGGCAATTTCAATCTGAATAACCGCCGGATCACGGTATATCCTCTCCACCGAGATCTCCTTGATCTCCTTCATGGCACTTTGGGCGGTACCTTCAAGTTGTTTGACCAGGGAGGGAATCGCCACACCATCAAGCACCTCATCCATTTTTTCCAGGAAAATAGCTCCGCACTCCCTTACCAGTTTCCCGATAACCATTGCACGCAGATAACTTATGCGTTCGTTCCGGTCCAGAACAATTTTAAGATTCTCATTGATAACATTCAGCGTCCCAACATCTGAAGCTGGATCAAAGAATGCCATCAGCAACGCCTCAGCATCATTGGTGGAGATAATCTTCAGTTTATGGGCGTCTTCAACATCCATGATCTGGTAGCAGATGTCGTCGGCTGCCTCAACAAGGTAAACCAACGGATGCCTGGCATAATGCAAGGGAGAAGAAGATAACTGCCTAACCCCGAGATGACTGGCAATTTTATGGTAGAGTTGCTTTTCTGTCTGAAAAAAGCCAAATTTCTGCTTGTTGCCTGCAAGGCAGGATTCATATGGGTATTTCACCATAGCAGCCAGCGTGGAATAGGTCAGGCCAAATCCGCCCTCGCGCCTGCCGTTGAAAGTATGAGACAACAATCTGAACGCATTGGCATTACCGTCAAAGCAGGTAAAATCGGTCTTCTGCTCCTCCGGAAGCTGGTCAAGGGAGGTTTTACCCCCGCCTTTGATGAAAAAATTGGCTATTGCATTTTCCCCGGAGTGACCGAAAGGGGGGTTGCCCAGATCATGTGCCAGGCAGGCTGTCGATACTATGGTGCCAATCTCTGCAAGTGTTGAGGCATCAGAAGTATCTCTGCTTTGCTGCAGCCGGAGCCCGACAAGGTTTCCCAAAGACCTGCCAACACTGGCTACTTCCAGCGAATGTGTAAGACGATTGTGCACAAAGATGCTTCCCGGCAAGGGGAATACCTGTGTTTTATTTTGCAGCCTTCTGAAAGGCGACGAGAAGATGATGCGGTCATAATCACGCTGGAATGCCGTCCTGATCTCTTCCGGCTCATCGTAATTCCGGAATTCGGAACCCAAACGGAAAGGAGAAATCAACTTACTCCATTTTGTCATAGTGTCTTGAACTGGTAATAATTCAAAGATGACTCAATTTTCGAATATCTCAAAGGATTGTTAAAAATTTATAAATATATTCGCACTTCAATAGAATAAACCCAATAATGTTTTCACCTATGCTTGATGGCCTATTGTTACCCTTGCTGGTAGCCATGTTTCTGGGGCTAAATATGGGCGGGAGCGGCACAGCTCCGTCTTTTGCATCTGCATATGCTTCAGGTATTCTCAGACGATCATTGATACCGGGGCTTTTTGGGATTTTTGTTTTACTGGGTGCCTTACTGGCTGGCAAAAACACAGCCATTACACTGGGAAAGGGAATACTTCCGGCCGTAAGCCTTGATTATACCCTGACCACCATTATTCTTTTCTCTGTTGCGCTTTCCCTGTTATTTGCCAACCTGCTTGGTGTACCACAATCCACCTCACAATCTACAGTCGTTGCCCTGGTTGCCCCGGCACACTATGTTGGACAGCTCAATACCCACAAGATATTTTATGAGATTATCCCAACCTGGATTATCCTGCCGCTTGTTTCCTTTGGGATCATGTATTTCATCACACAGGTTGTGAGCCGGAGGTTTGATCTCCGGCATCCCGGATTTTTCTTTACGGACAAACGGCAAAATTTTTTCCGATGGGTTGTTATCATTACGAGTTGCTATGTAGCCTTCTCAATTGGGTCAAACAATGTTGCAAATGCAGCAGGACCAATCACTTCCATGATAACAAACGAGTTGCACATCAATCCTACCAGCAGCAATTTCCTGCTGATCATGATACTTTCCACCCTGATAATTGCTCCTTCTTTTGGAATTGGAAGTTCCATATTCGGCCACAAACTAATGGTCAGGACCGGAAAGGAAATCGTTGAGATTGGCAAGGTGGAAGCATCAATGGTTCAATTTGTCACCGCATCTCTTTTGCTGGCAGCATCTGTAACAAAGGGAATTCCTACTTCCCTGGTTCAGTTGAATACATTCGCAATCCTGGCATTAAGTATTTCAAAGGTGGGCTGGAAACAGACGTTTTCCCAAAAAGCGGTCAAACAGTTTTGGCTGATCTGGCTGATAGCACCATTGATTGCATTCATGTGCTCCTATTTTCTCACTTCACTGGCAGACAAGTTTGGACTGCTGTCTATCTGATCAGAAGAGTAGCGGCCGGTATTTTTTGATGGTTTTATCCAGTTCTGTCGCATCCGGGAAATGACTTCTCAAAGTTTGTTTAAACACGGGGCCATGATTGGGTATCTTCGTATGCACCAGTTCATGGACCAGGATATAGTCAATCAGCCTGTCCGGCAAGCGCATAAGGTGAAGGTTAAGGCTTATATTTCCAAGCCCTGAGCAACTCCCCCAGTTCGTCCTGTTATTTTTGATCGTTACTTTATTGAATGAATATCCCAGGCTGGCAGCCAGTTCTCTTACCCTTCCCGGCAGGTACCTTTTTGCTTCATACCGAAGAACTCCTTCAAGGTTAAGCCTGATTTTATCCCTGATTTCAGGTTGGTCCAGGGATGCCATTTCGGGATATCCAATTACTGCCGACTGTTCTTCAGGATGGAAAAACACTTTTACCTTGTCTGTTTTAACGGGTAAAACTTCATACCTTAGATTTCTCGTGGAAAAGAGAACCCCGGGTTGCAGCGGTATTTTTGCCACTCCTTTCCTTTTAAGCTTTTCCAGGGTTTTAACAACCCATTCTCTTTTCTCAGACAGGAAAGCTTCTCCCCTCGAAAACGAATAAAGCCAAGGGATAGAGACCAAAACCTCGCCCGATGACCTTACGGATATCCTTAGTTGAGTAGAACGGGCTTTTCTGACAAGCTTAACTTCACCTATCCCGTCAATCTGAGTAATTTTAACATTCATCGGATATCCTCCTCCGACGAAAATACCTGGAATGAGCGTCTTCTGTTTAGTCCCGTTTTGTTCTTTATCGGCATACAGGCTTTGCCAAAAGTTCCGGACAGGAGTATTTTGCAATGTTTTTTCTTACAGGGAGTATTGAATGTCATAAGCTTCATGGTTGCCAAAAAGAGGGTAAATCACCCGGGATTGATGCGCTAAACTATAGAATTATTTCCTAATTTTGATTGGTATCCAGGGCTAATATAAATACGGTTAATGTGAGTTAATGGTTCCGGGACCTAAACCCGGAAAATGAAAATTACATCTAAAAATACTTTGTCATGAGCGAAAACAACGGAACAAAAATTTTGCTGGCTTTTGTGGCCGGGGCTGCAATTGGAGCTGCGATCGGGTATTTCCTGAATTCCGATAAGAAGGATGAGATTTTCAATGATTTGAAAGAAGGTGCCTCCAAGCTTAAAAATGACCTTGATGAAAATCTGACCAAAGCAAAAGACCTGGTGGATAATTTTAGGAAAGAGACTGAAACAACCACAGAAAACAGTGCGAAATGACAGATCGCGAACAGGATTTTTTTCAGGATCTGAAGATCCTTGTCACAGACTATCTTGCCGCACGGCTCAAGTTGCTGAAGTATGAGGTATTCGAAAAGACCGCAAAAATCACAGCTTCCCTTTTCTCCTCCTTCGTAATCGCCATGCTTGCTTTTTTCATGCTTTTTTTCCTTAGCATAGCATTGGGATTTTATTTTGGTGCCTTGTTTGAGAGTTATGGAACAGGATTCCTGATAGTGACAGGTTTGTATCTGATCATACTGATCCCTTTCATAATCTTTAGAAAAAGCTTGATTGAAAGACTGATAATCAACCGGATGATTGAGCAGCTAACCGAAAATGAGGAGGATGAATTATGACCCACGGTAAAACAAAGCTGGATAATCTGACCAGGCTGAGGATGGAGAAAAACAACCTCCGGGTATTTTGTACTTACCAGGAAAAACTGATTGGATTAAAAATGGATTCTTTCCGCACCAATTACCCCAAAATCCTTGGAGAGTCACTCCTGCCCTATGATGAGACTCAAAATATAAGGGTCAATAGTCTCCTTGATTCGGTAAATGATCTGATCACCAAACTATTTCCCGGAATTTTCAGGGGACGCATTTTGCCTGGCATGCTCATGAAACTTCTCCAGGTCCTGGTGTTAAACCTGATCAGCAAAAAGAAATAAGAAAGGGTGACTTATGGTCACCCTTTCTTATTTTCCCAAGATTATATCAGTCAGGGAAATAACCTTTAATGATACCTCGTTTTGAATCTCTTATAAACAGAAGTATCTCATCCCTTTCGCGGGAAGCCGGCATTTCAGTTTCAACGACTTCAAGCGCCTGGGAGTTATTATATCCTTTTTGGTAGATAATGCGGTAAATGTCCTGAATCTGGGTAATCATCTCGTTGGTAAATTCCCTTCTCCGAAGGCCAATCGAATTCACTCCGGCATAAGACAGTGGTTCGCGGCCTGCCTTGATATAGGGAGGGACATCTTTCCTTACCAGGGAACCACCTGAAAGCATAACATGTTTCCCGATGTGGCAGAACTGATGGATACCGGTGTGCCCGCCGATAATGGCGAAATCATCAACAATAACTTCCCCGGCAAGCGATGTTGAATTCACCAGGATCACATTGTCTCCGACAACACAATCGTGTGCCACATGGACATATGCCATGATCAGGCAGTTACTGCCAATGACAGTTTTACCTTTGGCTGAAGTTCCCCTGTTTATCGTGACACACTCCCTTATGGTTGTATTGTCACCAATCTCGACTGTAGAATATTCGCCCTTGAATTTCAGGTCCTGAGGTTCTCCTCCTACAACTGCTCCCGGATATATTTTACAATTCTTCCCGATACGGGTTCCAGGGAGAATTGTTGCATGGGGTCCGATATTTGTTCCTGCTCCAATGACAACATCGTCACCGATGGTGGCAAATGGCTCAACGACAACCCCTTCTGCCAGTTTTGCATTGGGATGGATGTGGGCAAGTACTTGATTCATTCGAAAATTTATAGGTTATTTATTTTTTACGATCTGAGCCATAAATTCACCTTCGCAAACTACTGTATCTCCAACAAAGGCAAGTCCGCGCATATTGGCAATTCCCCTCCTTATCGGCCCCTGAAGTTTAATCTTGTATACCAGGGTATCACCGGGAACAACCTTTTTTCGGAACTTGATATTGTCCATGGTCATAAAATAAGTTGAATAATCCCCGTCTGCAGGCATGGAGCTGATAACAAAAACACCACCGCACTGAGCCATAGACTCAATGATCATAACACCCGGCATAACAGGTTCATCAGGAAAGTGCCCTACGAAAAATGGCTCATTCATGGTGATATTCTTTACTCCAATGATGTAATCGCTGCCCTTCTCGATTATTTTGTCTAATAAAAGGAACGGATTGCGGTGAGGCAACATTCTCTTTATGGCATTAATATCGTAAATTGGTTCTTTGTTGGGATTGTATTCCGGGGGTGCAGACTCTGCCTGACTTCGCAGGCATTCCTTCAGCAACAGTTTTGTAAACTCTGTATTGGCAAGGTGTCCTGGCCGCTTGGCAACAATTCTGCCTTTAATTCTCCTGCCCAGTAATGCTGTATCACCAATGAGATCAAGGAGTTTATGCCTTGCACACTCATTGTCAAACTGAAGTTTCAGGTTGTTGAGAATGCCAATCTCGTTAACCTGTATGTGCTCATGATGGAATAGATCTGCAATCCGGTTGAGTTCATCCTGAGGCATATCCTGATCCATGATAACAATGGCATTATCAAGATCACCACCTTTTACAAGGTTGTTTTTCAACAGAGATTCCAGTTCTCTTACAAAAACGAAGGTGCGGCAGGGCGCAATCTCCGTGGCATATTCAGTACCCTGGTCGTATGAGGCAAACTGGTTTCCCAGAACAGAAGAATTATAAGAGACCAGTACATCGATAGAGAAATTCTCATCCGGAAGGATGGTTATCTCAGAGCCGGTCGACTGATTCTTGTAAGTAATTTTTTTCTTAACCACAAAGTACTCTCTCTCCGCATTTTGTTCAGCAAGGCCGGCTTCCTGAAGTGCCTCCACCCAGGCAAGAGCACTTCCGTCCATTATTGGAACCTCCGAACCGGTGATTTCCATAAGGACATTGTCTATTTCGGAAGAAATCAAAGCAGACATGCAGTGTTCAATGGTACTTATTGAAACATTCCCTTCCTGCAATACAGTTCCCCTGGCGGTGCCTCTGACCTTCGAAACGCTGGCTTCGATTACCGGTTCTCCTTCAAGATCGGTTCTCTTGAATCTGAACCCAAAATTTTCTGGAGCAGGCCTGAAAGTCAGCGAAACTTCAAAGCCGGTGTGAAGACCTTTACCGGAAACAGTTACCGGGTAGGCTATGGTATTTTGTCTCACTATCATCTTAGAATGACTAAATATTGAGTTTGTATTTTTATACTAAAAACAGTTACTTATTCTCTGTTTTGCTCATCCATTTTTTTAGGTCAGAAACATCGCCCGACATTTGTGGCAGTTTTCTGAAAATTGCCATCGAACGCATAAAATCTTTGTGATCCTGTATTGGCGACCCAATCACGGTGGAATTTGCTGCGACATTTGTCATGACACCCGCCTGACCGCCAATTCTTACGTTGTCGCCAACGGTTAAATGGCCGGAGACTCCAACCTGAGCGCCTATCATGCAATTTTTTCCAACTTTTGATGAGCCTGCAACGCCTGCCTGTCCGGCAATAACAGTGTTCTCCCCAATGTCTGCATTGTGAGCTATCTGAATGAGATTGTCCAGTTTCACTCCCCTGCGAACAATGGTTGATCCCATGGTAGCGCAATCGATGGCTGTATTGGCACCGACTTCGACCAGATCTTCCAGAATCACATTGCCAATTTGGGCGATCTTGGAAAATGGTCCGTCGGAGCTGGGCGCAAATCCAAAACCATCGGCTCCGATCACAGCACCTGAATGCAAAATGCAGTCGGCTCCGATCTTGCAATCCGCATAGATTTTTACCCCTGCATATATGGTTGTATTTTCGCCTACCTCCACATTCTCACCAATGAAAACCTGTGGATAGATGCTCACATTGTTTCCAATAATGGCTCCGTCAGAGACATATGAAAATGCACCTATGTAAATATCTTCACCTAGTTTGGCACTGGTGCTCACAAAAGATGGTTGTTCTATTCCTGTTTTGGCAGGTTTAAACTGCTGATACATTTTAAGTAGCTCAGCAAGAGAAGAATATGGATCATCCACCTTTATCAGTGAACATTTCAAGGGCTGTTCAGGCATAAAATCTTTCGAAACAAGGACAGCTGAAGCCTGTGTGGAATAAATGTACTTTGTATAGGCAGGATTGGACAGGAAAGTAAGCGTGCCAGGAACACCCTGATCAATTTTGGAGATATTGTGCAACCTGATCTCCCCGTCTCCCTCAACTATTCCATTGAGTAGCGAAGCAATGTCTTTGACCTTAAACTCCATTCAATTACTTTTAAAAATTCGGTGCAAAAATAATCAATATTAGTTACCTAGAGAGTTTTTTGCCGGATAACAGACAAAATGTTTACGGACAGTCTTGGTTAATCCCTCCAGATTAATATCCGAGGCATCCCGGATATCCTTTAATTTGCCGTTTTTATAAAGTATCAGAATGGCTTCTTCTTCAGGCTGATATGCCTTATTAGTCATTTCGCCTACTGAAACAAAATAATCTGTCTTGTCCTCCGGAATATTCATGCCTTCACAAACCCTCTCCCGCAGGTCACTGACCATCGCGTCACTGAAAGGATGGGTGGAAATTTTGATCTTCATCAGCCTCCTGTTAATAATCCTTCCGGCCAGACCTGACAAAACCGGATCCGGATGTGTTGTCCACTCCTTAATCGTGCTGGATATGTCTGAATCATCCAGCCTTGCGAAGAGGTTAAGGGCGCTTTTTCTAACATTGACATCCGGAGACCGGAAGTCAACCGAAGTAATTTCACCGTTTAAAAAGCAGGCAAATGCACTGGCGGCAGGAACCTTCTGACCTTCCGCAACAAGGTCGGAAGCCCTGCGAAGAAGGTTGACAAGCAGGCATTCAGCCGAAACCACGGTTTTATGCAGATAGACCTGCCAGTACATCAGTCTCCTGGCAATTAAAAATTTCTCTACCGAATAAATGCCTTTGGCTTCTACTACAAGCTGGTCGTTCCTCACATCCAGCATCTTGATAATTCTATCCGAGGATACCACTCCCTCCGATACGCCACAATAGAAACTGTCCCGTTTCAGAAAATCGAGCCTGTCCATATCGAGCTGACTGCTCACCAGAAGGTGCAGAAAATGCTTGGGGTGCTGATCAAGGAAAATACGTATCGCAAGATCAAGCTTTCCGTCAAACTCCACGTTAAGCTCCTGCATAAAAGACAATGAAAGCTCTTCGTGGGAGATTCCCCTGACAATACTCTCTTCAAGTGCATGGGAAAACGGCCCGTGGCCAAGGTCGTGCAACAATACTGCAGCGGAGACGGCCTCCGCCTCTTCTTCTGTAATCCCGACACCTTTACCTGTCAATACGTTCAAGGCTGTCCGAACAAGATGCATTGCGCCAATACTGTGCTCAAACCTGGTATGGTTGGCCCCGGGGTAAACATGCGAAGTGAGTCCCAGCTGGCGTATACGTCTAAGCCTTTGAAAATAGGGGTGTTCAATTAAATCAAACAGCAAACCCGAATTAAGGTCAATGAAACCCCACACGGGATCATTGATGATTTTATGCTTATTTTGCTTCACACGCCCGTTTTTTATTATCAATTTGAAACATAAAGATTTACATTATCAGGTCTGGGTTTCATAATCCGGGTACTTTACAATCCGACTTTGCACCTCAACACCTTGCAAACCCATCTACATCATTCAAAATTAGAAATAAATATTTGTTTAATTCAAACATATATAGTAATTTCGCAGCGGAGAATAATCGCAGGATTAGGGGACAGTTAGTCCCCTATTTTATTAAAAGTGAAAATGATAACGAAAGAAGTTATTCAAGGAATGGCACAAGAAAAGCTGTCTGATACGATGTTCATCGTCGATATCACCGTCGGCCCAGGCAATGCTATTTCTGTGGTAATTGACAGCGACCTTGGATTAAGCATTGACAGATGCATTGAAATGAGCCGCCACATTGAGCATCAGTTCGACCGTGAAGTTGAGGATTTTTCTTTGGAAGTATCATCTCCAGGTTTGACCCAGTCGTTCAAAGTACTCCGTCAATACCAAAACAGTATTGGCAAAGAGGTGGAGGTCGTTACAGCGAAAGGAGATAAGCTGACTGGCATCCTTTTATCTGCCAATGAAAATTTTTTCTCCGTTGAAACAAAAAGCAATATAAAAATAGATGGGAAGAAAGCAGTTGAAAAAAAAACTGTGGAGTTTTCATTTCAAGAAATAAAATCAGTTAAACCCGTTATTAC
>CAZDLO010000119.1:0-10309 GCA_964506325.1 uncultured Tangfeifania sp. | reverse complement strand
AAGTTTGGCAAGGGAAGAGGCAATGATCCCTTTCCCCAATGATGAAGCAACTCCTCCTGTTACAAAAATGTACTTTGTAGTAGACAAAACTTTCCTGATTTAAAGGTTGTTATTTTGAAACAAAGAATTCAAACTATTGTATTCTAGAAAATTAAATAATTATTCAGACAATTATTACACGATTTTTGTAAGCCTCTGCCCTATTTGATTCTACTGATACAAAGTAAAGAATAAAAAACGGAAAGGAAGATCCTGGTACCAAAAAATCAGGCTTTCTCTAAATCAAAGACCCGCTCCTGATAGGGGGAACGGGTCCTGTATTATGACTTTTAATCAATTGATCTCTTCCTGCTCATCGATGATTTTCATCTTCGACTTAAGCTGATCAATCTGAATCTTTAATTTGTCAATCTGTTCATTCACTCCCCTGACAAGTGACTTGGCACCTTCTGAAGTACCGAAAAAGCCAACATTATTGGTAAGGGTATTTATGTCACTTTCCAGCTGTCTCAATCGGAGAGCATAGCGATCCCGCTCTGTGTTGATTTTGGACCATCCCCGGGGAATTGAGGCAAGATGTTCGATCTTAGATTTGAATTTAATCAGATTCAAATCCTGGTCATCCATCTTTATTTTATTGAATTGAATATCAATAGCCTCATGATATTTATTCTGCAATTCCTCCTTTTTCCTGAAAGGAACATGCCCGATTTCTGCCCAACGGTCCTGGAACTTCTTAAGAGCAGCAAGATCGTCATTCACCACACCTGACGGCTTGAATTCTTCAATCTCAGTTACAAGTTGCTTCTTCGCCTTCAGGTTTTCGTCCTGATCACCGGTTACGCCGGAGAAATGCGTCTGTTTCCTGTTAAAGAATTCATCGCAGGCTGTTCTGAAACGTTTCCAGATGAGCTCCGATTGCTTTCTGGGAACAGGACCAACCTCTTTCCATTTCTTCTGAAGGGTAATCAGCCTGTCGGTTGTAGCTTTCCAGTCCTCACTTTCTTTCAGTTTTTCCGCTTGTTCACAAATCTCCACTTTCAGCGCAAGATTCTGCAGAAGGTGCTCTTTACTCTTGTTCCAGAACCCTCTTTTATTCTGGAAGAATGTATCATTTGCCGCCCTGAAACGATCCCATATTTTAGAATTCTCTTTTCTGGGTCCAAATCCGGTTTTTTTCCATTCCTCCTGAAGGGCAATGACTTTTTCAGTAACATCATTCCATTCGCGCGGATTATCACTTATAAATGTAGAAAGCTCTTCAGCTTTTTCACAAAGTTCAATTTTTTTCTGAAGCTGTTCCTTTTGGGCTGAACGCTCCAGCTCGAAATGCTGCTGGTATCTTTTATTAATTACTGAAGTTGCAGTCTTAAAGCGATCCCATAATTCCTGTTTGTGGTCTCGCGGAACAGGACCAATTTCCCTCCATGACTCATGCAATTTCTGAAGTTCCTTGAAAGTAGCCAAAGGCTCATCCATGTTGACAGAGAGTTCTTCTGCCTTTATGCACAGCAACATCTTCTGATCCATGTTGCGCTTCAGGTCCAGATCCCTAAGTTCCCTGTCAATCTTTACGAAATCGTAAAAACGCTCAACCTGGTAATGATAATTTTCCCAAAGATCCTTTACTTTAGACTGAGGTACCTGTCCGATGCTTTTGAATTTGGCTTGTAATTCATTGAAAAACTGAAATGTGTTGTTCAATGAATTTTCACTGTTAACAAGTGTTTTTATCTCCTCTATGATCTCAACCTTACGGTGATAGTTCTCCTCTTTTACAGCCTCGAGCTTCTTGTTTGATTCATACCTGAGGTTTTTGTACTCCCTGAAAAGGTCTTTCAGTTCCTGTTCAAAGGAATCAGATTCAGGAACAAAAAGATCTTCCTCATTTCCTTCGGCCACAAATGCTGCTTTTTGCTCACCAATTTCATGATTTCTAATTTTATAGAAACATGATTTTATGGCATCAGCATGTGGTTTGATAACATCTACATCCCCTTCGCTGATTATTTTTCTGAGGGTATTGATCAGATTAATCTTGTTGTAGGAAGAGTAATCGTGAATAGGCAAACCTTCTCCTGCCGGTTCATCATCGTGAAAAGGATCATCCTCTTCATCAGCATGGTCGAGTTGTGGTTCAAGAATTGCTTCAATTAATACAGCTTCATTCTCATGAATTGTCTCAACAATTACAGTTTCTTCTGATTCAGTAACAACTGGATCGATGACTGCCACCACAACCTCCGGAGAATCCTCAGTTAAAATATTTTCCTCAATAACTTCATTTTCAATAGTTAATGTGGATATTTCCTCATTTTCTTCAATCTCTACTTCTGCAACGGCTGGCTCGACTTTAGGGTCTGTAACAGGTTCCAATGCGCTGCCTGCCTCCGAAATCACTTTTTCAGCTACGGGCTTTTTTTCTTTTTTAGGCTTTGGAGCAGGAGTATTCAATTCGTTAGATTTCATCAGCTTTTACATTACGGCGATTAAGCCAGGATAGATGTACATTATATATTCAGCACGAAAATAGATATTTACCCGTTAACCTCAACAGTTTCGATGACATATTTTTGGAAATTTTTACAAATGGCTCTCAAATGACGGGAATCTGAGAGTGGCTGACTTTTTTTTACCTTTGCAGAAATTTAGGTTTATGCGGATAGATATTCTCACAGTAGTACCGGAGTTGTTGGAAAGTCCCTTTAACCATTCTATTTTGAAGCGGGCAAAAGACAAAGGACTTGCTGAAATCCACATACATAACATCAGAAACTGGGCTACCGACAAGCACAAAAGAGTTGACGACTACGCTTTTAGCAAAGGTGCCGGTATGGTGATGATGATCGAACCCATTGACAGAGCCATTTCTGAATTAAAATCAGCCCGCAATTACGATGAAATCATTTTCCTGACACCGGATGCAGCCAGGTTTACACAACAGGATGCCAACCAGCTTTCCCTGAAAGAAAACCTTCTGATATTGTGCGGGCATTACAAAGGAATAGATCAAAGAGTTCGGGATTACCTTGTAACCAGGGAGTTTTCTATCGGTGATTATGTGCTGACGGGTGGAGAACTGGCTGCAGCAATTGTTTCAGATTCAATTGTAAGACTCATACCCGGTGTTTTATCGGATGAAACTTCTGCCCTTACTGATTCTTTCCAGGATGGCTTGCTTACACCCCCTGTCTATACCAGGCCTGCTGTGTACAAGGGATGGAATGTGCCGGATATACTCCTTTCCGGGAACGACCAGCTTATTGATGACTGGAAGCTGAAACAGGCCATTGAGCGGACGAAAAAAATCAGGCCCGACCTGCTTGATCACGACTGAGTCGGTTGTTTTCCGCAAATAGAGCAGAAAGTGCAATAATTGCAATTTTCTTCGACAATTGTCTGGGTGAATGCAATCTCCGGATTAAAAATTTCTTCCAGTAAATCTCTCAGCCTGGGTTCAAAAAGGTGTTTGATCTGCCTGTAATCCACATCAACCGGCCCTTCATCTTTAATGGTCAGCCGGCTCTTATCCTCTTTGAAAATGCTTTTCAGGGCATAGACAGAAGGATATATTGGTGATGATCCCGGATGATTCTTGTCCCAGATACATCCGTAAACCATCGTTTGAAAAGCAGCCTTGTTTCTTTTTTTTGCCTCCCTGTCGAACAGATCCTGTACTGAACCAAACGAATGTTCCGTAGTGCCAGTCTTATAGTCAATTATCTCTGTAACACCATCCAAATAGTCAATTCTGTCAATAATTCCACCGATGCGAACAGCTTTAGTTCCTCCGTAAATTTCAATAGTCGCCTCTACCCTTTGCTCTAAACCCTTTAAGACAAATGGCGATTTTTTCCCATCTACGAGAATTGTCTGAACCAGCATTTTCCTGATTACCTCATAAACGAGTACATTTCTGCCCGAGAGTGAGAAATCACCAATATCTCCTTCCATTTTGAAAAATTGCTCATGAAAAGCGGACTGCAATGCGTTTTCAATGCTATTGTTGTTCTCTGCAAGCTTTATAAGCTCCTTTTCATCAATAGTCATATTCAGAAATGGAGTATACAATCGTTCCATGGCTGAGTGAAAGATTTTTCCAAACATCCTTGCATCTACCTCTTCTGTAACTGCTTCCTCCTCCGCGTAACGAGCTATATATTTAAAATAATAACTTAACGGACAATGCAAATACTGGTCCAGGGCAGTAGGTGATATTCTTCTGCTGCTACTCAGAAATCCATCCATTATTTCAGCTACTCTTCCTTTCTTTTCAATGGAAATTGGAAAATTTGGCACCGGATCTATGGTGTTTTCAATTCCAGTCTCTGTGACTTTAAAGGCAGATTCCAGCTGCAATTGGTATATAAAGCGACTTTTTTCCCCGGTTTTAAGTCCGTTACTACCTGAATTATAAACAATTGTCACATTTTCTGCACGCTGTAATAATCTGTAGAAATAGTAGGCATACATGGCGTTCTGTTCCTCTTGTGTGGGAAGCTCCACTCCCCTTCGAAGATGATAGGGTATGAATGAACCAACCGCATTCTCCCTGGGCATTATTCCCTCATTTACAGATAGTAATACAATATTTTTAAAATCAAGCGTCCGGGTCTCAAGAATGCCCATCACCTGTAACCCTGCAAGGGGCTCTCCTTCGAAACTTACGCTAAGGGTATTAAAGTACTGTACCAAAAGCTTAAAAAGGGTTTCCCTTGAGAGAAAATTTTTGGAACCCATAATACCGGGACCTTCCAGTAGGATGATGTTTTTTAACTTGTTAACAGCCAGGTATACCTGATAGATGTACTCCTGGTAATTATCCGCATATTTCTCTCCCTTATTTTTTTCCCAGAATAAAAACAAGCCATGCAGTATGGAAAGAAAATAGTCCGGTAAATCGGAAACTGAATCATGGTAAATAAAAATCCTGTTAAAAAGTTCATTTGTCCTTACATCACCTGATGAAACATACAAAATATTTTTTCGGATGATATTGTCTGTAATTAATTTACATTCAGAAGGATATACAGATTGAATCAACTGATTATTTAAGATGTCTATAACATTTTTGTAATGAAAGAGTTGATTTTCGGTCTCGTTTTTTTTGTTTTTTTGCAATGAAATAAGGAGGTTCATCAAGCTAAACAAGGGGGTTTGCTTCAACTGCAGACCCATTGTCACGTTCACCTTTGAAATTTCGGGGGGAAGGGCAGAAAGAAAAGGAAGAAGAAGCTCTTCATCACACAGAATCACGGCAGTATCATCAAACTGTTTTATTTCCCCTTCAAGCCGGGAAACCTCCCTTGCTGCGATTTGTGCCTGCCCCATTTGTGACGGCGTATGGAAAATCTGAAATTCTCTGCCTGGTTTTAGCCAGTTGGTCTGGTACGGAATATCCTGCTGGGGAAATAATCTGATGTTCTCCCTCATAAACAGGCCGGCCTCCTGGACTTTGTCGCCGTAATAATACTCATCATAATCCCAGTAAAAGGAGATCTTACCATTTGCCATCAACATTTGGAAAAGAGCCTTTTCACATTTGTTAAGAGCATTAAACCCGGCCACAACAAATTCTCTGTCAGATAAATAAGAATGGCATTTGACTCCGGGTTTCTCAACGGCATCCCGGAAGAGCATCCCTTCGTAGGCAATGTTGTTACCAGAAAGTTCTTCTCTCAATTGTTTATATACGGGGTACAATACCTGCCACAGTCTGGCAAACTCTTTCTGGTCTTGCTTCTGATCACCGCTGTTCAGACTTTTCCAGAAGTGCTTTATCTCGTTTTTCCTCTCCTCGTTCCAATCGGTAAAATGCTCATCAATCTCCTTCAGGTCGGTAATATTTGTAAATAAAAGTTCGGCATCTACCATATACTTGTCAACCTGGTCGAAATCATGCAACAACATGTCTCCCCACAAATAGAATTCATCAAAGCTGTCTCTGGAACCGCTCAGCCTGCTGTAGATTTTATACAGCCTGAAAATAAGAAGAAGCTGATCCTCCTGATGCAAAGGTGAGATATGGGCAAAAAGCTCCTGGATGGTTATGATTTCCGGCGAAAAGGTTGGCTCTTTTATGATGTTGTTCAGGTATTCTGTAAAGAAAAGTCCTGCACGACGATTGGGGAACACAATGGTCAGGTCAGCTATTCGCTTCCCGTGAATCAGGTGCAAAGAATTGGCTATTTCTTTCAAAAAACATTCATGTGATTGACTCATAGGTTATTTCCTTCGACATAGGAAGAGATAGAAATTTTTATTAAAAATGCCTCTTTTTTCCAGAAAAACAAAGGAGGCTTTAATCCTCGAATCTGTTTTTTTGACCAGGCAAGGTCTTTTAGAACAATCGACTTTCAATTTTTGTCATTTCTTTGCCAAATCATGGCTAATTAGTACATTTGATTCTCAAGGATGTTGTGTTTTACTTGTTGAAAAAATCATTGAAAATTCAATGAATCTGGTAGTAATGAGTGGTGAAACATTTAATTTTTGGCGATATATTTATAAATCATCACTATTGGATAACAATTTTATCTTACCAACGTAAGAAGCATCAATAAAACCATTGTATGGATAAATTTTCCCTTGTTGGCAACCAGGAAATTAGTGCTGTTGAAGAGTTGTACAGAAATTACCTGGAAAACCCTGCAAATGTTGAACAAAGCTGGCGTAATTTTTTTGAGGGATTTGAACTTGCCAGAAAATCATACCGGGATGATGAGCTCGTTTCAGCTGATGAAAGCAGAATTCAGAAAGAATTCAATATCATTAACCTAATAACGGGTTACAGGCAGCGTGGTCATTTGTTTACCCGTACCAACCCTGTAAGAAAAAGAAGAACCTACTCTCCTACCCTTGATTATAAGAATTTCGGACTGGAAGAATCTGATCTAAATACGATCTTTCATGCAGGCAAAGAAATTGGAATTGGAAATGCCACACTGAAAGAGATCATTGCCCATCTCGAAGCTACCTACTGTGAGTCAATTGGTGCAGAATTTCTTTACATGCGACAGCCTGAACTTATCGACTGGCTTAGGATCAGAATGGAACGTTCCAAAAACAGTGAATATTTTACCCCTGAGCAGCAAAAGCATATTTTCTACCATCTTAACATAGCAGTAGGGTTTGAAAGTTTCATCCACCGTAAATTTGTAGGAGCAAAACGATTCTCACTTGAGGGCACTGAAGCCCTGATTCCAGCATTGGATGCAATAATTGTTCACGGTGCCAGTCTTGGCATCCGCGAATTTGTTGTGGGAATGGCTCACAGGGGTAGACTGAATGTACTAGCTAATATACTCGAAAAACCTTACAAAAACATCTTCAAGGAATTTTATGCCACCGATTATGAGGAGGGTATTTCCCTGGGAGACGTTAAATACCACCTTGGATTTGAAAATACGGTGACCACTGACAATGGCGAAATCGTAAAATTAAGCCTTATCCCTAACCCTTCGCATCTCGAAACAGTTAGTTCGCTGGCAGAGGGAATGGTCAGGGCCAGAATTGACCATGATTATGACAGTGACTTTGGGAAAATTGCACCAATCATCATTCATGGTGACGCAGCGATTGCCGGTCAGGGAATTGTCTATGAGATTGTACAGATGTCGCAGCTTCCAGGATACAAAACCGGAGGAACACTGCACATTGTTGTAAACAACCAGGTAGGATTCACAACAGACTATCTTGAGGCCCGCTCCAGTACCTATTGCACTGATGTAGCCAAAGTTACCCGTTCTCCGGTTTTTCATGTCAACGGGGATGACGTTGAATCCCTTATATTCACAGTCAAACTAGCGTTGGAATTCAGGCAGCATTTCAAGTCGGATGTCTTTATTGATATTCTTTCTTACCGTAAATATGGCCACAATGAAGGTGATGAACCTAGATTTACGCAGCCACACCTGTACAAAATTATTGCAGGACATCCAAATCCACGGGATATTTATGCCAGGAAACTTATAGACAGGGGAATTTTATCTCAAACAGATGTTGAACAAGAGATTGCAAGGTTTGACTCCCAACTGGAAGAAAATTATGAAGCGAGTAAGTTAATTGATAAGCTCAATATTAAAAATTTCCTGGTTGATGAATATAAATCTTACCGATTCCCTGATCCGTGTGAAATATATGAGGTTCCTACTGCTGTTTCGGAAACAGAACTGATAAGCCTGGCAGAAAAAATCAATTCTCTTCCTGCCGATAAGAAATTCTTCAGCAAGATTGTCAAGCTTATGGAGGAAAGGAGTCAAATGATCTCCAACAACAAAGTTGACTGGGCCCTGGGCGAATTACTTGCATATGCTTCCCTGTTGAAAGAGGGATATCCGGTCAGGTTAAGTGGCCAGGATGCACGCCGTGGAACATTCTCCCACAGACATTCCGCTCTGGTTCTGGAGGATACGGGTGAAACTTATTTTCCACTGGAACACATAACCCCGGACCAGGCTAGTTTTTCTGTTCTGAATTCTCCCCTGAACGAATACGGCGTTATGGGATTTGAATACGGCTATTCGATGGCATTTCCCAAAGGACTAACTATATGGGAAGGCCAGTTTGGCGATTTTGCCAATGTTGCACAGGTGATTTTTGACCAGTACATCAGTTCTGCCGGGGAGAAATGGGGGATGATGAACGGATTGGTATTGTTCCTGCCTCATGGTTATGAAGGTCAGGGTCCGGAACATTCAAGTGCAAGGATTGAAAGGTATCTGTCTTTGTGCAGCAACTACAACCTGCATGTGGTGGTTCCAACCACTCCAGCCAATCTCTTCCACCTTCTCAGAAGACAGGTAATTGGAAATGTGAGAATTCCGATGATTGTTTTTACTCCGAAGAGCTTATTACGCCATCCAAAAGTTGTTTCTTCGCTTGATAAAATAACCCGTGGAGGGTTCGAAAAATTAATTGAGGACAAGGAAGTTGAAAAAGGGAAAGCAGAAGTTGTCGTATTTACTTATGGTAAAATCTATTTTGAATTGATTGAACGGAGGGAAAAGCTGGGAAGAATGGATGTGGCCATTCACCGAATTGAGCAATTATCCCCTTTCCCATCAGAAGAAGTACGTGAGATAATATATTCCAACAATCAAGCTAAAAGGTTCTTATGGGTTCAGGATGAGCCAGCCAACATGGGGGCATGGCCCTATCTTTTCAGAAAATATCCTGAACTCAATCTTGAACTTGTCAGCCGGCCTGAAAGTGCAAGTCCTGCGGCCGGATTGGTAGAAAAGCACAAGAAAAGACTCGAACGTATCATGGATTCCGTTTTCAATTGATCCCTTTGTTCAGATTATTGAGTAATATCATCAAATTTTCGCTCCCAAAAGGAAATATAAATTACAATTTAAGATATGCTAGTAGATATTAAGGTTCCATCCCCCGGCGAATCCATTTCCGAAGTCGAAATCGGTAAATGGCTTGTTGAAAATGGATCAATCGTTCGCAAAGACCAGGAACTGGCTGAAGTTGAATCGGACAAGGCAACCCTGTCCCTAATTGCCAGTGCTTCGGGTCAGATTCATATCCTGGTCAAAGAGGGAGAACGTATTTCAGTGGGCAGCGCTGCCTGTACCATTGATACCGACAAAGCTTCTTCGCAAGCTGTGGGAAATACTGCCAAAGAGAATCCGCCTGTGTCAGAACCGGCTAAACCCTCTGAATCATTGAATGATAAACCCAAGGTTTCCAATGAAAAGACAGTTGCATTATCCCAGGAAGCCACTATTACACTCAAAATGACCCCTACTGCCAAAGCGGTGATGGAACAAGCCGGAATGACCGTTGACGATGTGCTGGAAGGTATCAGGAGGCTGAACAGAAATGAGATGGAACAGATCGCTGATGCCTGGAACAAACCAATGAACAAAACTTTTGAAGCCAGCCGGGCAGAAGAACGGGTAGCCATGACACCCCTCAGACGTAAGCTGAGTCAGCGTTTGGTAGCTGTAAAGAATGAAACAGCCATGCTCACCACCTTCAATGAGGTAGATATGAGTGAAATCATGGAAATGAGGAATCAATACCAGAAAGCCTTTACAGAGAAATACGGATTGAAACTGGGATTTAACGCATTCTTTGCGAAGGCAGTAAGTCTGGCGCTGCTACAACATCCGTCGGTCAATTCTATGATTGATGGAGAGGATATTATAACCCCTAAATATCATGATATAGGAATTGCCGTTTCCAGTCCAAAAGGACTGATGGTCCCGGTAATTCGGAATGTAGAAACAATGAATATTGCACATATCGAATTGGCTATCAAGGATCTGGCCGAAAAGGCCCGAGACAAGAGACTCAC
>CAZDLO010000118.1:0-10318 GCA_964506325.1 uncultured Tangfeifania sp. | reverse complement strand
CTAGGGACACACGGATTTTCAGTCCGTTGCTCTACCAACTGAGCTATGGCACCTTCTTTTAATGCGGTGCAAAGATAATGATAAAATCTTTACAGCCAAAGATAAAAACCAAATTTATGGTAAAAATGTGGTCACTTTTCCCATATCCTGCGGTTCTCGTGGATGAAATCCGCCAAATTTCCCGGTTCAAATCCTGTAATTTCCTTAAAGGCCCCTGAGATATGTCCCATTTTGCCATTTCTGGCAGCACCATACAACAGGGATAAAGTCAGGATAAATGGCATCTCCTTTTTTTCAAGCATTTTCTGCCGGATGAACTTAATGGTAACAGGCCGGGCATAACGAATTTCCCTTCCCATTTCCTTTGAAAACAAGGATGCAATTTTGTAAAAATCCATAGGCTCGGGGCCTGTGACTTCGTATTCTTTCCCTTCATGCCCGGGCTTTGTGAGAAGCTCCACCACTACCCTGGCTACATCCCGCGCATCAATATAGTTAACCATTCCGTTTCCCGCAGGTACATAGATATGGTCATTTTTCCGAATCTCTTTGGCATGAAGTGTAATAAGGTTCTGCATGTATAAGGAAGGCCGGACGATAGTGTGTGGAATATTCATCTTCTTCAGATGGGTCTCTATCCTGTGATTGGCAAAGATCCTGTTGCGCTCTGCTCCGACAATAGAAACAAATACCAGGTGTTTGACCTGAGATTTTTCAACTTTGTCCAGAAACGGGAAAATATGTTTGGAAACGTCAGAAACCTGGTTGGGCCTGATCAATAGCAATTTACTAACACCATCAAGTGCTGCAGCATAAGTGCCAGGTTCATCAAACTCAAATTTTACAAGCTCTGCCTGGCTGAGGCCTTCCAGCTTACGGGCTTGTTCAATATCCCTTACTGCTGCAACAATCTTATAATCAAGATCTTGTCTGTCGAGCAAAAACCTTGCAGTAGAGAGCCCAATATTCCCCGTTGCACCCGTTATTAAGATCTTATTCATAAAAAGACCAACTATTTTAATCTGAAAAGTTAGTTTTCAGAAACTAACGGGTAAAAATAAGGTTTTTAGTGTTCAATCTTCCCTGGAGGAGGCAAAAATTTCTTCAATAACTTCAGCATATTTTTGTTCAATCACATTTCTCTTTAATTTCAGGGTTTGTGAGAGTTCACCAGACTGGGCCGACCAGGTATCCGCAACCAGCCGGAACCTTTTTATCTCTTCATGCTGCCCAAGGGTTTTATTGACCTCTTTTACCTCTGCCTGAAACATGGCCTGAACTTTAGCTTGAGAAACCAGATCGGCATTGTCTTTGAAAAGTATCTCATTTTCATTGCAACACTCATGCAGGTAGACAAAATTGGGGGAGATAAGCGCACTTGCAAATTTCTCGTTTGAGCCAATTACGATGGCCTGATCTATTAAAACAGACTCTTTGAGCTTATTCTCTATCAATTGGGGAGCTATGTATTTCCCTCCTGACAGTTTAAAAATCTCCTTTTTGCGGTCGGTAATCTTGAGGAATTTCCCTTCATCCAGCATACCTACGTCACCCGTATGAAACCATCCATCAGCATCAATAACTTCGCTTGTAAGCTGAGGTTCCTTGTAATAACCCATCATCAGGTTCGGCCCTTTGGCCAGAATCTCGCCATCCGGGGCAATCATAACCTGAACCCCGCTGATAACAGGGCCGTTGGTCCCTATTTTTATTTCACCTGTTACGGCATTGCTTACTGCAATAACGGGAGATGTCTCCGTAAGGCCGTAACCTTCCAGCACTCTTAGTCCGGCAGCACTGAAAACCCGGGCAATCCTTGACTGCAGCAAAGCGCCTCCGGATACCATCAACTGAATATTTCCGCCCAGAGCCTGTCTCCACTTGGAATAAATCAGCTTGTCCGCAATCTTCAGTTTGATTTTTTTCATGAATCCGGTATCCTTGTTAAAATCAAAATCCTTTCCAAGTTCAACGGCCCAGAAGAAAAGCTTGTTCTTAATCCCGGTAAGAAGTTTTCCCTTGGCCATGATTCCGTCATACACACTTTCCAGCAGGCGCGGAACTGCAGTAAAAATATGTGGCTTTACCTCCTTGATGGACTGCACGATCTGGGCAAGGCTTTCAACATAGTATATTCCGATGCCGCGATACATGAATATATAATTGACTGTCCGCTCAAATATATGGCACAGCGGCAAAAATGAGACACTCCGGTGTCCCAGGCCAAGATCAAAATGCGTGGAGCAGGCCTTAAGGTTGGAAACAAGATTCCTGTGTGACAGCATGACCCCTTTGGGCACTCCTGTTGTTCCGCTGGTATAGATCATAGTCACCATCTCCTCCTCCCCGATGCCATTCTTGATTTCCGAAAGGCGGGAACGCAGTACCTCCTCGTTCTTTTTTCCAAGATCCATCAGCACAGATAAATTGTCTGCCCCCGGCACTTCGTTAAAGGTGAATATCTTCTCGAGACTTACTGTTTCAACTACTACAGGAGATAGCTTATTGTACAATTTTTCCTCGGAAATAAACAGGAAACGTATCTCCGCATGATTGAAAATATAGCTGTACTCATCTTCACTGATTGTTGGATAGACAGGAACATGCACTGCGCCTACCATCGAAAGAGCCATGTCTACAAATGCCCACTCCGGCCGGTTACCACTAACTGTTGACACCCTGTCACCCTTTTGAATTCCGAGAGACAGAAGGCCATAAGCCACCAGCTCCGAATTCCTGGCATACTGGGCTGTACTGTATGTCACCCATTGGGTTCCCTGCTTTCCTGCTATTGCATCCTCACGGGACTTGTTTTCGAGACAATACTCGAGAAGATCGAATGTGCGCGTTACCTCCATGTTTAATTTTTTTTTAAAAATAAATAATAAAGATAACTACCAAACGTGGTTCGGGGCAGCAATAGCCTTTATTGGGCCAAATCCCCCTCTTTTTAAAAAAAATCCTGTTAACCTTTTGAATCAATAAGTGGATTTTTCAATAACAAGAATTGAAGGGGCCAAAACGGACCAACGTATTGGTTTACCTCATAAAAGATTATGATCAGCCAGGTATTTCCGGCCAGGACAGGAAAAAAAATATTGCAGGAAAATAATGGTAAGAAACCCGGAACTCTTTCCCGGGCATTGTTCTTACAATTTAATGACCATTTTGTTCCTCCACAAATAATGAGCAACCAGGTAACAAAGGAGGTATATTGCCACAAAACCTGAAATGGCCTGCCATAGCGGGGCTTCGGGAGGCAGCAGCGAACCATGCATCCCAATAAGAACACATTGCAAAATATACAGCAGCAAAGGATTGACCCCTAAAACCGTAAGATGAGGTATCTCAATGTTTTTCTTTTTTTTGACAAAATAAAATGCGAGGAATACAAGAAATCCGATTCCGGAGGAGAATAGAGGATAGGCCATTGTCATGCTTCGCTGAGAGAACTGCCAGTATTCCTGTGGTTGAAGAATGGAGAGCAGGTAGCCCGAAACAGTCAATCCCACTCCGACCAAGAAGGTTTTCCGGATGAAATCCTTAGGTTCACATTCATTCAGAAAATCATAAAGTACTGTTCCAAATAAAAGAATGGAGACCCAGCTAAGCGGCCCAAGCGGTCCGCCGTCGATACTGTTTGCCATGGTCCACTGGCCATAACCGGCATAAATGAAAAGCAACTGGTAAAGGCCAAGGAATGCAAAGGCAGCAATAAACCTGATTTTTTTGGATTGGTAAATAAATGGCAGGGCCAGTAACCCGCTGAAACCTATGTCAACAAGTGCATCCCAGATGTCACGTTTCAAATTGGGACCGTAAAAGACTATGCCAATAAAAATTAGTATAAGGTATCATTTAACAGAATGGAGCAGTGCAAACCTGTTTCCTTGCCTGGCAACAGCTCTGACGAATGAGATCCTGAAACCCATTCCGACTGCAATAAGGAAGAATGGGGCTATGGTGTTGGCAAATGTCATTCCGTAATGCGGATGCTTGAATGTCTCAGGAATTACCCGGAAATGATTAAGGTAATTGACCATGATCATTCCAAAGATGGCAAAGCCACGAAGCTGATCAATGGACAGTTTCCTTTTGCTAACGTTATCTTGCATCGTTTCCATCTATTTTCTGCCAGCCGGCAAAAGTTCAGTGTGAATTAAAATCTCCACCATTCCCTTGTCATACTGCCAGAACAAATTCTTTGGCCCTGGCCAGAAGGGCTGAAATGCCCTTGGGGTTTTTCCCGCCTGCACTGGCATAGAAGGGCTGTCCGCCACCTCCGCCATCAACGAGTTTTGCCAGTTCCCTCACAATATTCCCGGCATGGAACCCCTTATCCCGGACCAGCTGGTCTGAAATCATTACATGCACCGAGGCCTTTCCATCAATTTCAGCGGCAAAAACCAGGAACAGGTTATCCACTTCTCCCTTCAACTGGAATGCAAGATCCTTTACCAACCCGGCGTCTTCTAGCGGTAGTTGGCAGGCGAGGAAATTTACACCGTTTATTTGTATGACCTGTTCCAGTAATTCTTTCTTCAAGCCACCTGCCGCCTCCTTTTTGTAGGCATCAATCTGGCTGTTCAGCGTGCTGACTTTTTGAATCAGGGTCTCAACTGCTGACTTTAAATCAGCAGGATTGTTGAGAAGTACTGCTATTTCTTTGGCTGTTCGGCTCCTGGCACGAAGGTAATCCCCGGCCTTCTCAGCTGTTATCGCTTCAATCCTTCTCACCCCGGCAGATATTGAACCCTCGGAGACAATAACAAACTGACCGATTTCGCCCGTAGCACCGGCATGGATGCCACCACAAAGCTCGATTGAATCACCAAATTTGATTACTCTCACCCTGTCGCCGTATTTCTCTCCGAACAAAGCTATCGCACCAAGGCTTTCGGCTTCTGCCATTGGCATTTCGCGGTGCTCATCCCTGGCCGAATTGAGACGGATAAGTTCATTGACCCGCTTTTCAATCGTTTCGATCTCCTCCTCCGAGAGCTTCTGGAAGTGTGAGAAGTCAAACCTCAGGGAATCAGGAGTCACAAGGGAACCTTTTTGTTCTATGTGTGTTCCCAGAACCTCTCTCAGCGCATGGTCAAGCAAGTGTGTAGCAGTATGGTTGGCAGCTGTTGCGCGCTGTTTGTCAGAATCAATAATCCCGGTAAAGACGGCATCAGGTACAGCAGGGAGCTCTTTGGCAAGGTGAACTGTAAGGCCATTCTCTTTCACCGTATCAAAGATGCTGACCCTGGAACTCCCGGATTCAATCCAGCCGGTGTCTCCAACCTGGCCGCCAGATTCAGCATAGAAAGGTGTTTTGTCGAATACCAGCTGGAAATATTCCCCTCTTTTGTCTTTTACTTTCCTGTATCGACTAATCTTCAACTCACTTTTACCGGTATCATACCCGACAAACTCACTTTCAAAGGAAGGAAATATTTCATTCCAGTCGCCAGTTTCAAGTTGGGTAGCATTCCTGGAGCGGTTCTTCTGCTCCTCCATCGCCTTTTCAAATTCCTCCCTGTTTACTGTAAAAGATTCTTCACGGAGTATTAGTTCCGTCAGGTCCAGCGGGAACCCGTATGTATCGTACAATTCAAAAGCGACCAGTCCGCTGATAACACTGCTGTTCTTCTTCCTGGCCACATCCATGATATTTTCCAGCATCCTTATACCTGTTTCAAGGGTTCTAAGGAAGGAATCCTCTTCTTCCCTGATCACTTTGGTAACCAGGTCTCTTTGCTTATCCAGCTCTGGAAAGGCATTCCCCATCTGATCGGCAAGGACCTTAATTAACTGATGCATAAATGGTTTTCTAAAACCAAGGAAGGTATAACCGTAACGGACAGCACGGCGCAAAATACGCCTTATCACATAACCGGCTTTGTTGTTGGAAGGCAGCTGGCCATCTGTAATGGCGAATGCAATGGCCCTTATATGGTCAGCAATCACCCTCATGGCGATATCGGACTTTTCGTTGTCTCCGTATTTTATCCCGGCCAGGTACCCAATCTCTGAAATTACCGGCTGGAAAACATCTGTATCATAATTTGACTGTTTATTCTGAAGAACCATGCAGAGTCGTTCAAAACCCATTCCTGTATCCACATGCCTGGCAGGAAGTTCTTCCAGCTGTCCGCTGGCTTTCCTGTTGAACTGGATAAATACAAGGTTCCATATCTCAATCACCTGCGGATGACTTTGGTTGACCATCTCCCGTCCGGAGATCCTTGACCTTTCATCCTGGCTGCGGATATCCACATGAATTTCGGAGCAGGGACCGCAAGGGCCGCTGTCTCCCATCTCCCAGAAATTATCTTTTTTGTTCCCGAAAAGAATGTGCTCCTCTGGAAGGTATTTCTTCCATAACGCAAGTGCTTCTGAGTCTACAGGGACCCCATCCTTCTCATCTCCTTCAAATACCGTGGCATAGATCCTGTCAACAGGGATGTTAAAACGACCGACCAGCAATTCCCATGCCCAATCGATGGCCTCTTCCTTGAAATAATCACCAAAAGACCAGTTGCCAAGCATTTCAAACATGGTATGGTGGTAGGTATCGTGACCCACTTCTTCCAGGTCGTTGTGCTTCCCAGACACGCGAAGGCATTTTTGGGTGTCAGCGATACGCGGGCTTTTCACCGGGGAATTCCCGAGGAAAATGTCTTTGAACTGATTCATACCCGCATTGGTGAACATGAGGGTCGGATCATTCTTGATAACCATCGGGGCAGAAGGGACGATCTGGTGTGATTTGGATGCAAAAAAGTCCAGAAAAGCAGCACGTATTTGTTTTGATTCCATAATTGATGAATGTTAAAAACACTTAAATGGCATCGTTCTTCCATTTCAGAAATCTCCAAATGCCTTTAAATAAACTAATTTTGTCCGAATTCGTATAGACTGAAAGGGGTCAAAACCGTTGCAAAATTAGATTATTTCATTAATTTTGGCCTACTTCAGTTCAAAATAAATCATTTAGAATGGGTATCACCAATTACAGATTCAATCCGGATACTTTAAGTTTCGATAAGATTGAGCGCAATGTGCGCACACTTATCAAGAGGATCCTGGGTTATCTGTCAACCGGAATAGTTTCAGGGATAATCTTCTTCTTTATATTCCTGCAATTTTTTGAGACACCGGTCACCAAAAGGCTGAAGAGGGAGAACGAGCAAATACTTTCACAATACAACCTGATGAGCAAGGACATGGAGAAAATCTCCAAAGCCCTTGAAGACATTCAGATGCGTGATGATAATATCTACCGGGTTATTTTTGAGGCTGATCCGATCCCGTCCTCTGTCAGGATGGCCGGTTTTGGTGGTGCAAACCGGTATACCAAACTTGAGAGTATGGACAATTCAGACCTCATCGTTTCGGTGGCAAAAAAACTGGACATCCTGTCCAAGCAGGTGTACATCCAGTCAAAATCATATGAAGAAGTGGTTAAAATGGCACTTGGCAAAGAGAAGATGTTGTCCAGTATTCCTTCCATCATGCCCGTATCAAACCGCAACCTGAAGCGTACAGCGTCTGGCTGGGGTATGCGCATGCATCCGATCTACCGGATCCCGAGGTTTCATTACGGGATGGACTTTACTGCCCCAACCGGAACGGATGTTTTTGCAACTGGTAACGGGATAGTCAAAGATATCAGCAGGGACGGCGGGTATGGCAATATTGTCCTGATCGATCACGGGTATGGCTTCGAAACCCTCTACGGACACCTTCAAAGGGCAAATGTTAAAGTCGGTCAACAGATAAATCGCGGAGATGTGATTGGATTTGTCGGAAGTACAGGTGCATCCACCTCTCCCCACCTTCATTACGAAGTGTTGAAAAACGGCCAGAAAGTTAATCCCCAGAATTATTACTTCCAGGATCTTAATCCGGCTGAATACGAGAAGATGATTTCCATCTCGACCAACATGGGTCAAAGTTTCGACTAACGACTAAAAAATTACAACTGTGGGATTCAAAACACCTAAGTCTGAAAAACTCTACTATTCGATCAGTGAAGTGGCCGAAAGGTTCAATCTTGCACCCTCAGCATTGCGTTTCTGGGAAAAGGAGTTCGATACCATCAAACCTTTTAAAAACAAAAAGGGCAACAGGTATTACACCATGGAGGATATTGAACACATTGCCTTGATCAACCACCTTGTCAAGGAAAGAGGGTTAACCCTGAAAGGTGCCAAAGCCAAAATCAGGGAAAACAAAGATGAGGTTGAACACAACTATGAAATCGTCCGGAAGCTCCAGGAAATAAGGGAGTACCTGTTAGAAATCAGGGAAATTCTGTAAGATTGACCCTACCGCTCCAAAAAGCAATCCGTTAAACTACGACTATGCTTCTTCATACTATCATTCAGCACCTTGAAAATTTTGCCCCTTTGCAATTCCAGGAATCTTACGATAATTCGGGACTCCTGGTCGGGGATAAGTCGCAGGAGATTTCATCAGCCCTGGTTACCATTGATGTAACGGAAGAGGTTATTGACGAAGCTATTGCGAATCACTGTGAATTAATCATCTGCCATCATCCGCTCATATTCAAAGGAATAAAAAAAATCACAGGCGGCAACATGGTGGAAAGATGCCTGATAAAAGCCATCCGGAACAACATTTCAATTTATGCATCCCATACCAACCTGGATAGTGTTGAAGGCGGAGTCAATTCAAAAATTTGTGAAAAAATCGGATTAATAAACTGCAGGATCTTGTCTCAGGCGCAAAACCAGCTGGTAAAACTTGTCACTTATGTTCCGTCGGATCACATTGAGAAAGTAAGGTCTGCCCTATTTGCTTCCGGAGCAGGAGTTATCGGAAACTACGACCAGTGCAGCTTCAGTGCTGCCGGACATGGAACTTTCAGGGGCAACGGGCAAAGCACCCCTTTTGCGGGTACCATCGGCAAACTGCACACTGAACCTGAAACAAGGCTGGAAACGGTTGTTCCGCGACACCTTATCCCCGGAACTTTAGCAGCCCTGAAGGCTTCCCATCCCTACGAGGAGGTTGCCTACGACCTTCTTCCAATGGAAAACAATTATGATACCGTTGGAATCGGTATGACAGGGGAGTTGCCGGTTCCTTGCGGTGAAGATGAAATATTAAATAAAATAAAGGAGGTTTTTGGCTGCCGGATGATCAGGCATACAGCTTTACTCAATCATAAAATTCAAAGGGTTGCAGTTTGCGGAGGGTCCGGAAGTTTCCTTATATCAAAGGCAATTGCTGAAAAAGCGGACCTTTTCATTTCAGCAGATTTCAAGTACCATGACTTCTTCGAAGCAGAAAAAAAGATTGTACTTGCAGATATTGGCCATTATGAAAGTGAACAATTCACTAAAGAGGTTTTAAAAGAGATAGTTTTAAAAAAATTCCCTACATTTGCACTCCGTTTATCGGATGTAAAAACCAACCCGGTTTCTTACTTTTGAGGTCAAAATAAAATAATAATATTCTGGATATGTCGTTAGAAATTAACAAAACAACCGAAGGCAAAGAGGTTTCAGTTCAGGAAAAATTGAAGATGCTCTACGAACTACAGACTGTTGTTTCAGAAATTGATAAAATCAACACCCTTCGCGGGGAGTTGCCTCTTGAGGTTCAGGATCTGGAAGATGAGATCGTTGGATTAAAAACCAGGCTGACAAACCTCCAGGATGAGATTAAAAACCTTAATACTGCGATTTCCAATAAAAAAATCGAGATCAAGGATTCCAAGACCAAGATCGACCGGTACAAGGAACAGCAGGAAAACGTTAGAAACAATCGCGAATTCGATTCTATTTCCAAAGAAATGGAATTTCAGACGCTTGAAATTGAACTGGCTGAAAAACGGATCAAGGAATATTCTGTTGATGCTAAAACAAAGGGGGATTTGCTTGATGCATCCAACATCCTTTTGAAAGAGCGCGAAGAGGATCTCGTCAGAAAGAAAAAAGAACTGGAGGAGATAACCGCTGAAACAGCTGTAGAGGAGGATCTTCTGAAAGCCAAAACAGCAAAGATTGCCACCTTGATAGAGGAGCGTCTCCTGACAGCCTTCAACAAAATCCGGAAAAACGCCCGTAACGGACTCTCTGTTGTTACCGTACAACGTGACGCATGTGGCGGTTGCTTCAACAAAATCCCACCGCAGCGACAACTGGACATCGCTTCCCGCAAAAAAATCATCGTTTGCGAATACTGTGGAAGAATCCTGGTTGACAAAGATATAGCCGTACCTTCTGCCGAAGAAAATTAATCTTTATACAGGATAATATTTTCACAAAGAGATATAAAAAAACAGGCTCCCGTCCGGGAG
>CAZDLO010000117.1:0-10320 GCA_964506325.1 uncultured Tangfeifania sp. | reverse complement strand
TTATGCATAAAAAAATGGCACCGGGTTTCAGTGCCACTTTTTCCGGCAGATTAATACCGGAAGAACAATTACAAATCGTAAAAAATGCGGTCGGATTTTATCCCGAAAAACAGGTTCCCCGACCGAAAAAGGCCGCAAATGCTATTTCTTCACCTGGTACAGCTCTTCAATTTTAACCACCTGCACCGCTGTAGAATCTTTCAGCGTCTTGGAAATCAGTCCGTAGGGTGCCACAATTACCTCATCCCCGGCCAAAATGCCTTCCAGTATTTCAATCCTGATATTGTCCTGTATGCCCGTTTTAACTTTTGCCTTCCAGGCCAGCTTGTTCCTGATCAGAAAGACAACCTCATGCTGCTCGGGCTCACTGGGCGCCACCTCATTGGTACTGGAAGTTGTTTCATCCTCCTTTTCCACTGTCTCGGCAGCCTTTTTGATGGTTCCGTCGTCACCCCTGGTAGTCACTGCCTGGATCGGAACAGAGAGGATGCCCCGGCGGGTATCCGTCTGTATCTCAACCGTTGCCGACATGCCAGGCAGGAATGGGTACTTGAGCGAATCCTTTTCAACAAGATCGCGGTAGGAAGAGGCCAGTAGCAAAACCTTCACATTGAAATTGGTGACCTGGTCGACCGTCGATCCGGTTACATTGGCCGAACTGGCGATTTCGGTCACGACTCCCTTGAATTTCCGCTTCAGGTAAGCGTCAATCTCGATGTTGGCGGTATCATTCTTCTGTACCTTTACAATATCGTTCTCATTCACTTCCACCTTCACCTCCATCGTGGCAAGATCAGCAACAGTCATAAGTTCGGTGCCGGCAAACTGGTTGGTACCTACAACTTTCTCTCCCTTCTCCACATTCAGCTTGGAAACAGTCCCGTCAATGGGCGAATAAATTCTCGTCTTGGTCAGGTTTTCGGCAGATTCCTTGACGCTGGACTCAGCGCTTTTCACAGAGTACCGCGCCGCCTGAACCTCCGAAAGGGCCACCTTATAACCTGCTTCCACTGTTTCAAACTCCGATTTTGGAATGGTGTTCTTCTCCACCAACTGCTTGGCCCTCTTGTAGTTCAGCTCCTTCTCTATCAACTGGGCCTCCGCCTGCGCAAGCCTGGCTTTCTGGGTATTCAGCGTCGCTTCGATCCGGCTCAGGTTCGACTGGTAAATATCCGGTTTGATCACCACCAGCAGATCTCCCTTTTTTACTTTATTCCCCTCCTTGACAGGAAGCTCAATAATCTCGCCAGGTACCTCCGGACTGATTTTTACCTCCACCTGGGGTTTCAACTTACCGTTTGCGGTGATGATCTCGGTGATATCCCTTACCTCCACCTTCTCGGTAGCGACTTTCAGGGTCAGATCCTTCCCAAACCATCCCAGCTTCTTGCCTGTCACCAGGGCAACAATTAATACCACTGCCACAACTATGATCCAGGGCAAATTATTTTTTTTCTTGTTCATCAGATTTTGATTTGTGTATTTTGTAATAAATAGGTTGTCAATGTTCAATTCAATTCAAATTTAATCCCCGAGGGATTCAAGGTTTATAGAAAACCATCATGCCCTGCGAACCTTCGACCCCGGCGGGGTCGCACCTCTGACTGACACAGCATTTCTATAAACCTTCGACCTCTCCGGGGTCGTTTTCATGCTATCCATTCGACCCCGGCGAACGTTGCGGATTTTTTTTTATTGCAAAATCTTTGCGGTTAATTCTTCTTCCTGAAACATGAGAAATGTATTGAAAGCGATGATAAAAATAGCATAATTTTGTAGGACGATTACGAAAATTTCTGATCATATTCCCGAATTCATTAAAAAACATCCACTTATGTACGGAAAGATAAAGGAACACCTCCAAAAAGAGCTTCAATCCATCCGTGATGCAGGACTCTATAAAAATGAACGACTGATCGTTTCTCCGCAGGATGCAGTCATCCGCCTTGCCTCCGGCCAGGAGGTTCTGAACTTCTGTGCCAATAACTACCTCGGACTCTCTAACCATCCCGCCCTCGTCGCAGCTGCCGCGGAAGCCCTGCAATCCCATGGTTACGGCATGTCTTCGGTGCGGTTCATATGCGGCACCACCGACCTTCACAAAACCCTGGAACAAAAAATTGCGGATTTCTTCGGAACAGAAGATACCATCCTGTATGCCGCCTGCTTCGATGCCAACGGCGGAATTTTCGAACCGCTCTTCTCGGAAGAGGATGCCATTATTTCGGATTCCCTCAACCACGCCTCCATCATCGACGGTGTACGGCTCAGCAAAGCCAAAAGATTCAGGTACAACAATGCGGACATGCAGGACCTTGAAAACCAGTTAATACTGGCAAAAGATGCCCGCTTCCGAATCATTGTGACTGACGGCGTCTTCTCCATGGACGGCAATGTCGCACCACTGGACCAGATCAACATCCTGGCTAAAAAATACGACGCGCTGATCATGGTGGATGAATGTCATTCTGCCGGCGTGGTAGGTGAAACCGGTCGTGGCGTCACCGAGCTCTTCAACGTCCGGGGCGAAGTGGATATCATCACCGGAACACTGGGTAAAGCCTTCGGCGGAGCCCTCGGCGGATTCACAACAGGTAAGAAGGAAATAATTGAACTGCTGAGACAGCGATCAAGACCTTACCTTTTTTCCAACTCCCTCCCTCCTGCCGTTGTAAATGCAGGAATCAGGATGTTCGAAATGATGGCGGAAACCTCTGAACTGCAGGAAAAACTGCACAGGAATACCGACTGGTTCATTGCCGGGATGAAGGCCGCAGGTTTTGACATCAAGCCCAGCAGGTCGGCCATCTGCGCAGTTATGCTCTACGATGCCAGGGTATCACAGGATTTTGCCGCGAAACTTTTAGAGGAAGGGATCTATGTAACCGGATTCTACTATCCTGTCGTACCCCAGGGGCAGGCCCGGATCCGGGTCCAGCTCTCGGCGGCACACCGGCAGGAACACCTGGAAAAAGCAGTCGCGGCCTTCAAAAAGGTTGGAAAATTACTCGGGGTCATTAAATAACGAATAGGGACAAAAGCAGAATTTTTATGCCTCCTCCATGTTTCGGTTTAATGAGAACAATTCTCTGTGTAATAATTTTAAACAGTATCCAAATAAAATTAATTTTACCGCTTCATTTTAAAACAGGTCAATAGCCTGTTTACTTAATGCCTTCGGGCAGAAAAATATTGTCCGCAAAGACACATAGACCCCAGGTTTCATTTAATACAGAACCGGCATTTCCGGACTTCGATCCAGGATCTTCCATTTTAAAAATTATAAATGAGAAAAATTATTTTTGGCTTGTTTGCTTTCATTCTGTGCCTCTCCGTTCAAACCAGGGGCGATGAAGGAATGTGGCTCCCTTCCCTCGTTGGAAAACTCAACATCGATAAGATGCATTCACTGGGCCTGAAACTGAGCGCTGAGCAGATTTACAGCATCAACAACTCAAGCCTGAAAGATGCAGTCGTCGCACTCGACCATGGATCCTGTACCGCGGAGGTAGTTTCCGCCGACGGACTCCTGCTCACCAACCACCACTGCGGGTTTGGCGAAATCCAGCAGCACAGTTCGGTGGAACACGACTACCTTAAAAACGGGTTCTGGGCCAAAACCCGCGACCAGGAACTTCCCAATCCGGGAAAAAGCGTCACCTTCCTTATCAGGATGGAAGATGTCACCGACAGGGTTCTGCAAGGTGTCTCAGATACCATGTCCGTCACTTCCCGCCAGGAAAAAATCTCAAAAGCAATGGCGGAAATCGAAAAGGAAGCCCGTGGCGACACCAAATACGAAGTCCGCGTCAGGACACTCTTCGAATCCAATACCTATTTCCTCTTTGTCTCTGAAACCTTCAGGGACATCCGGCTGGTTGGCACTCCACCGCAGTCTATCGGGAAATTCGGCGGCGAAACAGACAACTGGATGTGGCCCAGGCACACCGGCGACTTCTCCATGTTCAGGATCTACTGCTCACCCGACGGTAAACCTGCTGATTATGCCAGGGAAAACGTCCCCTACCATCCCAGGCATCACCTGCCTGTCTCCCTGAAAGGAGTCCAGATGAACGATTACACCATGGTATTGGGCTATCCCGGCAGAACCAACAGGTACCTCACCTCTTTCGGACTGAAAAATACCATGGAGATCGTCAACAATATCCGGATCAAGGCCCGTGCAGCTAAACTGGACATCATTTTTGACTATATGTCCAAAGGTGAAAAAAACCGCATCCAGTACGCTTCCAAATTTGCCGGTAGCTCCAATTATTACAAATATTCGATCGGCCAGAACAAAGGCCTGACTGACCTCAACGTTATCGCCAAAAAATTGGCGGTAGAAAAAGATTTTACAACCTGGATCAATGCCGATGCAGCCAGGAAGGCCAAATACGGAAATGTCCTGGGCACCATCGAAAAAGCATACCAGTCGGTCGACGAAAAAATTGCCTCAGAATACATCCGCGAAGCCCTCTTCGGCGGACCGGAAATCTTCCGCTTCACTTCCGGTGCCACTGAGCTGTTCACCGAGCTGAAAGGAACCGATAAAGTAAAGATAAAGGCGGCCGCAGACCGGTTTAAGACGACTCTGGAGGGTTTTTACAAAGATTATGATGCTGCCACAGATCAGGAGATTACAGCCGTGCTGACCAAGATGTACGCGGAAAATGTGGTGGAAAAATACCAGCCATCTTTTCTCAGGGCGACCGGTAAAAAACAGGGGAGAGATTATACTGCTAACCTCTTTAAGAAGAGCATTTTCCCCGACAGGCAAAAGCTGGAAGCTTTTCTGAAAAATCCTTCCAGGAAGGTCCTCGACAAGGATCCGTTGTTCCAGGCCATGCAGTCGGTCGTTGAAATGATGAGGACTATTGGCGCCGATGTTCGCAAATCGACCACCGGGCTTGAAGAGGCACGTAAACTTTTTGTCGCCGGACTGAATGAAATGAACAAGGACAAAGTCCTCTACCCCGATGCCAACTCCACTATGCGCCTGACTTACGGCACCGTGGGAGATTACAACCCGAGGGATGGTGTTCAGTACAACTATTTCACCACACTGAAGGGATATGCCGAAAAAGGTGTCGCCGGTGACCCGGATTTTGACTTCCCTCAACAGCTGGTAGATATGTACCATGCCGGGAACTATGGCAGGTACGCCGATAAGGACGGAACACTTCATACCTGTTTCACCTCCAACAATGACATCACAGGCGGCAATTCGGGCAGCCCCGTAATAAACGCCGGCGGCGAACTCATCGGAATCGCGTTTGACGGTAACTGGGAAGCCATGAGCTGTGACATCGCCTACGAGGCCGACCTGCAGAAATGCATCAACGTGGATATCCGCTTTGTCCTGTGGACCATCGATAAGTTCGCAGGCGCAAAACACCTTGTCGATGAGATGACAATCGTACAATAATCCTGGATTTTTGTACTATTGTTACGCTTTAGGTCAAACGTGGTCATTCTATAATTAATTTCTAAATTTAAAGTCTGTTTAAATATATAACTTAGTGAATAACCCAGGTGAAACACTGAGTTGGAAAATCGCCTGCGATTTTTCTCTCTGTGTAACTCCCTTTTTCTCTCTGGTAAATTATATAAGAGCGACAATATTGAATCCTGTTTAAGGATCTATAAGGAGTAATTAATTCTCTGTGTAAAAATTTAAATACAGTTACCAGATCATGTGAAAGGAACCATTCCCTGGAATAATAATGTATACGGATGGTTCCTCATTGGGTAATCCCGGACCCGGGGGCTACGGCACCCTGCTGCTTTACGGACATTTCCGCAGGGAGTTATCGGCAGGATACCGGCTGACCACCAACAACAGGATGGAACTGATGGCAGTAATTGCCGGACTGGAAGCGCTGAAGCACAACAAGTCGGATGTCACAGTCTTTACGGATTCCAGGTATGTGGCCGATGCGGTCGAAAAAGGCTGGCTGATGAACTGGATCAGGATCAGGTTCAAGGGGAAAAAAAACAGTGACCTGTGGATGCGCTTTTACGATTTATATAAACTTCACAACGTGAAGTTCGTCTGGGTAAAAGGCCATGCCGATATCCCGGGAAACGAGAAATGCGACCAGCTGGCAGTGGCCGCCGCCAATGGTTCGGTCCTGCTGGAAGACGAAGGATTCCATCCGGAAAAACAGGTTTAGGTAAAGTTGAGGTAAGATGATGCATTTTCTATACAATACAGGCATTCGATTCTACGGGTTTTTGATCTGGGTGGTCTCCTGCAGAAACCCCAAGGCCAAAAAATGGCTGGCCGGAAGAAGGAATCTTTTTGAGAGAATTCAAAAAGAACTGGTTACCGGTGAGCCGCTGCTATGGTTTCACGTCTCCTCACTGGGAGAATTTGAACAGGCAAGGCCGGTCATGGAAGGCGTCAAGAAAGATTTCCCGGACTACAAAATCATGCTTACCTTCTATTCACCTTCCGGGTATGAACTGAAGAAAGATTATCCTCTTGCAGACTATGTTTACTACCTGCCCCTCGACACTCCCGGCAATGCCTCAGAATTTCTTGATATTGTCAATCCGGATAAGGTGTTTTTTGTCAAATACGAATTCTGGTTCAACTTCCTCACGGAACTCAAAAAAAGGGAAATCCCCACCTATATCTTTTCGGCACTCTTCCGGCCATCCCAGTTTTTCTTCCGCCCATGGGGAAAATGGTTCAGGAAAGCGCTGAAGGCATACACCCATATTTTCGTTCAGAACCAAAGCTCTTGCGAAATTCTCCATCACTTTGGCTTCGACAATGTTTCTGTCAGCGGAGATACCCGCCTCGACCGTGTGGCCCAGATCGCACTTGCCGCGGCCGAACTTCCCAAACTGGAGAAATTCTGCATGGGAGAAAAAATTATTGCCGCAGGAAGTACCTGGCCCGAAGATGAAGCCCTTTTTCTCAGGTTCGTCAACGAATGCAAGCATCCTGTCAAATTTGTCATCGCTCCCCATGAGGTCAGCCAGGGTTCCATCGACAGGATAACAAAAGCACTGCAGGTGCCATACCTGTTGTATTCCGCCGAATCATCCGCCGGCGAACTGGAAAATGCACGCGTCCTGGTCATCGACGGTTATGGTTACCTTGTATCCGCCTACCGCTACGCCAAAATTGCCTTCATTGGTGGCGGATTTACGACGGGCATCCACAGTATCCTGGAACCGGCCGTCTATGGAATGCCGGTCGTATTCGGTCCGGGCTATCACAAATTTCACGAAGCCGTCGAGATGATTCAACTCGGTGCGGCACATTCGGTTTCAAATTACGATGAATTGAACGATTTGTTCGAGAGCTATCTTGGCGATGGTGAAAGGTTGAAAAACGAGAGCCTTTTTGCTTCTCAATACGTTGAAAGTAACCGCGGAGCATCTGAAAAAATTGTACGCTATTTTTTCGAAAAGTAAGTTTTTTCAGTGCAGGATTCAGAAATTTTTTCTGACACAAAAATTCCCAAAAAAATTTTTTCTGTAAACTTTTCAGGATAATTAAAATTTTATGTTCCTGATTATGTTCATATTAACATGGTCAGGTTGATAACTTTTTTATCGTGGCCGGAAAAATGCTATCCGAAAAAATGACTTTATATCTATATTTACTTCTGAAAAATCGATCCCTACATTGGTGTTGTCTAACCCAAAATACCATTGATTTTTAATCAGTAAAAGAATTGAAGAAAACTTAAACTATGGAACTAAATGAAGTTACCTCTATGAAAAAAAGCGCCCAACTTAATACCTATTCAAATGAGGAGGCATTTGAAGCATCCCTGAAATATTTTCAGGGGGATGAGTTGGCTGCAAGAGTATGGGTTAATAAGTATGCACTGAAAGATTCGTATGGCAACCTGTTTGAACGCACACCCGATGACCTGCATCACCGGCTGGCTTCTGAGATTGCCAGGATCGAAAAAAAATATCCGAATCCGCTTGCTGAGAAAGAGCTTTTTGAACTTTTCGAAAGGTTTAAGTACATCGTTCCGCAGGGCGGGCCGATGACCGGTATCGGCAATGATTTTCAGACAGGTTCCCTGTCCAACTGCTTCGTCGTCGGAAATGGCGCCGACTCCTATGGCGGAATCATGATGGTCGACCAGGAACAGGTGCAGCTGATGAAAAGACGCGGCGGCGTAGGCCACGACCTTTCCCACATCCGTCCGAAAGGATCACCCGTCAAGAACTCAGCACTTACCTCAACCGGTATCGTTCCGTTCATGGAGCGTTATTCCAACTCCACCAGGGAAGTCGCTCAGGATGGAAGACGGGGTGCCCTGATGCTTTCCGTTTCCATAAAACATCCTGATTCAGAGCAATTTATTGATGCTAAAATGGATGAAGGCAAAGTAACCGGAGCCAATGTTTCCGTCAAAATTGATGACGAATTCATGAAAGCCGTCCGCAACAATGCCATATACCACCAGAAATACCCGATAGACAGCAACGAACCTGTCTATACCAGGGATACGGATGCTGCCAAACTGTGGCAGAAGATTGTTTTCAATGCATGGAAATCTGCTGAACCGGGCATCCTGTTCTGGGATACCGTCATCAGGGAGTCTGTCCCCGACTGCTATGCCGACCTTGGATATGGCACCGTTTCCACCAACCCATGCGGAGAAATCCCGCTTTGCCCCTACGACAGCTGCCGCCTGATCGCCATCAACCTCTATTCCTATGTCGACCAACCGTTCACAGAGCATGCGAAATTCAATTTTCCGCTGTTCCGCTCTCATGTAAGGCTTTCACAACGGATCATGGACGATATCATCGATCTCGAACTGGAGAAAATTGATGCCATCTACGACAAAATTGTGGCAGATCCCGAATTGGATGAGATCAAGGAGGTCGAACTGAACCTTTGGGGCAAAATCAAGGAAAAGGCTATCAACGGACGACGCACAGGCATCGGCATCACAGCCGAAGGCGACATGCTTGCCGCACTGGGCCTCCAATACGGTTCAGAGAATGCCACCGACTTCTCAGTCGAGGTTCACAAAATTGTTGCCCTGGAGGCTTACCGCGGTTCAGTAATGCTGGCCAAGGAACGTGGTGCATTCCCGATCTATGACAGCAAAAAAGAGTTAACCAATCCTTACATCAAACGCATTGCACTGGCCGATCCGGATCTTTACGAAGAGATGACCAAATTTGGCCGCAGGAACATCGCCCTGCTCACCATCGCACCCACCGGGACGACCAGCCTGATGACCCAGACGACTTCAGGGATCGAACCGGTCTTTATGCCGGTCTACAAACGCAGAAGAAAGGTAAATCCCAACGACAAGGAAGCCCGTATCGACTTTGTGGATGAGATGGGTGATTCATGGGAAGAATACCTTATTTTCCACCACAAGTTCAAACTCTGGATGGAAATCAACGGGTACAAAACCAACAAGAAATACTCCAACGATGAGATAGATGAGCTTGTCAGCAAATCTCCCTATGCTAAGGCTACCTCCAACGACATCGACTGGATGGCCAAAGTGAAGATGCAGGGCCAGATTCAAAAATGGGTCGACCACTCCATCTCTGTGACTATCAACCTGCCCGAGGATGCCACCGAGGAACTGGTTGGAAAACTGTTCTTCTCAGCATGGGAAAACGGTTGCAAAGGTGTTACTGTCTACCGTGAAGGATCCAGGTCCGGCGTTCTGATCTCAACCAAAGACAAAAAGAAAGAGGGTGTATTCCCTACCAAACGTCCCGAGGTTCTTGAGGCTGACATCGTTAGATTCCAGAACAACAAGGAGAAATGGATTGCCTTTATCGGCTTGATTGATGGGAGGCCCTATGAAATATTCACCGGTCTTGCCGATGACGAGGACGGAATTCTTCTGCCACGTTCTGTTACCGGTGGCTGGATCATCAAAAACAGGGATGAAAACGGCGTTTCACGCTACGACTTCCAGTATTGCAACAACAGGGGCTACAAAACCACCATCGAAGGATTGTCTTTCAAATTCAATCCGATCTTCTGGAACTATGCCAAACTGATTTCGAGCGTACTGAGGCACAGCATGCCAATTCAGAAAATTGTGGAACTGATTACCAGCCTGCAGTTTGACGTCGAATCCATCAATACCTGGAAAAACGGTGTTGCAAGGGCCCTTAAGAAATTCATACCGAACGGGACTAACGCCGAAGATGCCAAGTGCGAGGGCTGTGGTTCAGACAATGTAGTATACCAGGAAGGATGCCTTATCTGCAAGGATTGCGGCTCCTCCAAATGTGGTTGAGAGTTTTCATAATTCTAGATAAATCCCTCTGGGGGAAGATCGAAAGGTCTTCCCTTTTTTT